>CAZJNL010000410.1:0-5293 GCA_964546515.1 uncultured Oscillatoria sp. | reverse complement strand
CCCACTTGCTGGCGGCATAGCCATTATTAATATCTGGGCTGTGCTCAAGGAGGTCAGATTCGTCAACGCTCTTCATTTCATAATAAGCGGGTGCAGAAAAAACCGAAAGCGTTGAAATGTAATGGACAGGCTTGAGCTTGACTTCGCTGGCCAATCGCAAGACTTCCTGCGTTCCTAAAACATTTGCCGGTTTGAGAGTAGAGTAAGGATAAAGTGCATTCACCCACGCCGCATTGTGATAAATGGCATCAATCTGGCTGGCAAACTCTTGAAACCGCGCTGCAGAAAGACCCAGCAAGGTTTTGGACAAATCTCCCACCACCGGCACAATCCTCGAACTGAAAGCTTCCTTCCAAAGGTGGAACGATGCCATCTGGCGGCTCAGTTTCTGAAGGGCCTGTTTTTCGTTGGCTGAACGGATCAGGCAATAGATATCAGCCTCAGTCTGTTCCAGGAGTTCGTAAAGTAGATAAGTTCCAAAAAAGCCACTCGCCCCGGTCAGCAATATACTCTTGGGTTCGCTCGTATCCGTAAAAGGCACACCCCGAGAGTGAATGGTTGGGTCTAAAACTGCTTCCGCATTTAAATCCCAGTGTGTGTGGGCGGTAATTGTAGCAGGGTTTTGAGCGGTGGAGGCAATTGTCGCTGCTAGCTCAGCCACAGTAGGGCTCTCAAACAGCTGGCGCAAGGGCAACTCAATTTTAAATGCTGCCCGCAGTTGAGACATCAGTTGAGTGGCTTTTAAGGAGTGCCCTCCCAGGTCAAAAAAGTTGTCGTGAATGCCCACCAGCTCAAGATTCAGGACTTCAGCCCAAATGCAGGCTAGCTTTTCCTCAATTGCAGTGCGCGGGGCGACAAAAGACCCGTCCAGTTCGGGACGCAGGTCGGGTGCCGGTAGGGCGCGGCGATCTACCTTACCATTGGGTGTCAGCGGCAGCGCTTCCATCAGCACAAACGCACTGGGAACCATATAGTCGGGCAGCTTTTGTTTCAGGGAGTCGCGCAGGGAACCACTCAGCGTGCGCTGCAACGCTGCCCACTTTTCTGGAGTGTCCAACAGATAGGCGGCGCTTTGCTTAGCAACGACATAAGCGATGAGGCGCTTGTTGCCAGGAGTGTCTTCTCGGCAAACAACTGCCACTTCTCGCACGTCAGGGTGTTGGCCTAATGCGGCTTCTATTTCCCCAAGTTCGATGCGGAACCCGCGAATCTTAACTTGCTGGTCAATCCGACCGAGATACTCGATCTCACCGTCCGGCAGGTAGCGCACTTTGTCGCCGGTTTTGTACAGCCGCGCTCCTGGTTCATTGCTAAAAGGATCGGGAATAAATTTCTCACCTGTCGCTTCCGGACGCCCCAGATACCCGCGAGCCAAACTCGCACCGCCGATGTGCAATTCCCCAGCCACACCAAGAGGGACAGGTTGCAGGTTGCCGTCGAGAACATATAGGGTGTAATTCCCCAGGGGAGTTCCAATGGGCACTGCGGTGCAATCCGGATTTGCGGCCATAAATTCAGACAGCACACAGCAAGTTGCCGTGACAGTTGTTTCCGTTGGCCCGTAGGCGTTGAGCAATTGCGGGGGTGCCGGCAGATTGGCCACGCAACGCTGCCACAGCTTTAAGGTTTCTGGCATCGCTTGCTCTCCCCCAATAATCACCAGGCGGACAGATTCTGGAAGTGTTTCTTCTGCTGCAGCCAACTCTACCATCAATTGATGCCAGTAGGATGTCGGCAAATTCAGCACGGTTAATTTCCAGTCGCGGCAGCTTTGCACAAATCGACTTGCAGACGCGATCATCTCCTCGGTTCGCAGCACCAAGGTTGCGCCACTGGTCAGGGAAGAATAAATCTCTTCCGCAGCCACATCAAAGGCAATGGTAGCAAACTGGAGGAGCCGGTCGGCATGAGAAATCTTGTATTTCGCTTTCACCGCCTCAATGCAATTGACAATCGACCGGTGCTCAATCATCACCCCTTTGGGCTGTCCGGTAGAGCCGGAGGTGTAAATAACATAGGCCAAGTTATTCGGTTGAGCGCCACCGGCAGGTTGGCTGGTGGGTTGCTGTGAGATCGCCTCCCAATCTCTGTCCAAGCAGATGCAATAACGAATCTCCCGCTCTGGCAGCAATGACAGCAGCTTTTCTGCCGTCAGCACCACAGCCACCTTGCTGTTGGATAGCATGAAGGCGAGGCGCTCTTGGGGGTAGTTTGGATCGAGGGGAAGATAAGCGCCACCGGCTTTCAGAATCCCCAGCAATCCCACAATCATGGGCAGGTCGCGCTCGACACAAAGGCCCACTAATGTTTCCGGCCCCACGCCCAAGGTTCGCAAATAATTGGCCACTTGATTTGCCCGATTATCCAACTCCCTGTAGGTGAGATGTTGCCCCGCAAATTCCACCGCCACGGCATCAGGGGTTTGCCCTACCTGTCGCTCAAATACCTCGTGAAGACAGCGATATTGCGGGCAGTTCTGTTGGGTGCTGTTCCACTCCACCAACATCTTATATCGTTCTTGCTCAGCAAGCAAGGGCAATTCCCCTACGGTCTGCTCGGGATTGGCAACAATGGCCGCCAATAAGGTTTGAAACTGACTGGACATGCGGGCGACTGTCTCGCGATCGAATAGGTCGCTGCTGTACTCCCACTCTCCCCGCAACCCTGCAGAGGTAGTTTCGACAGTCAGTGTTAAATCAAACTTGGCCATGAAATGTTCTTTTTTCACCGGCCTCAAACTCAGACCGGGCAAATCCCACTGCGGTGGCTCGTGTTGCAAATCGAACATCACTTGGAACAGCGGAGTGTGGCTGAGGGAACGCTCTGGCTGCAATGCTTCCACCACTCGCTCAAAGGGCGCATCTTGGTTAGCGTAAGCCAAAAGCGCCACTTGGCGCACGCGATCGAGCAATTCTGAAAACGTCGGATTTCCTTGCAGCTGTGTGCGCAGGACTAGGGTATTGACAAAAAAGCCAATCAGCGGTTCAGTCTCGCGGTAGTGGCGGTTGGCGACCGGACAGCCGATAGGAATATCCTCCTGACCGCTGTAGCGAAACAGCAAGGTGGCATAAGCTGCGAGGAGGGTCATAAATAGCGTCACTCCCGACCGCTGGCTCAGGGTTTTTAATTCCTGCGCGATCTGGGGGTCGATTTCAAACAGTACGTTGCCACCCCGGAAAGTCTGTACTGCTTTTCTCGGTCGGTCAGATGGCAGTTCTAGAAGTGGGGTTGCCCCTGCTAACTGCTGCTTCCAGTAGTTGAGCTGTGTTTCTAATGCCCCGGCGCTCAACCATTGCTGCTGCCAGACTGCAAAGTCAGCATATTGAATGGCTAACTCCGGTAAGGGAGAGGGATTTCCCTCAGAAAAGGCTTGATACAAAGCGGACAGCTCTTGGATCAAAATCCCCACAGACCACCCATCAGCAACAATATGATGCAGGGTCAGCAAGAAAAGATGCTCTCGCTCAGAGAATTGCAACAGCTTGACCCGCAGCAGGGAATCCGTTGCCAAGTCAAAGGGTTTTTGCGCCTCTAAAGTGGCGGTGCGCCGCAATTCTTCCTCATCAAGGGGTAAATCCCGCACGCTCGCAGCGGACAGGGCTGGGGTTGCCGTGGTTTTGATAACCTGCACAGTCGAACCACTGACCGCCTTAAAATTAGTCCGCAGGATGGCATGACGCCGCACGATTTCCTGGAGGGCTCGCTCAAGGGCGCGGACATCCAGATTGCCGGTTATCCGCACCGCAAACGACATATTGTAAGTCGCACTTTGCCCTTCTAGCTGGTTCAGGAACCAAAGTCGCGCTTGGGCAAAAGACAGGGGGAACTCGGTTCGATCTTTGGAAACAGGCGCGATCGCCGGCGGCAGCTGTTGCGAATCCGTTTGGCGCTGCGCTGATATCTCCCGCGCCAGTTCAGCTACGGTGGGCGCTTCAAACAGACAGCGCAGCGGTAGCGAAGTCTGGAAGGCTTCCTGCAAGCGCGAGATCACTTGGATCGCCAATAGCGAATGTCCGCCCAGTTCAAAGAAGCTGTCGTGAAGACTCACCCGTTCCAACCCCAAAACCGCGCCTAGGATGTTGGCAATCACTTCCTCGGTGGGGGTGCGTGGGGCAACAAATTGCTTCTCCCGGATCAGCTCAATATCGGGAGCGGGTAAAGCCCGCCGGTCAACTTTGCCATTGGGAGTTACAGGTAGAGCCTCCAGCATCACAAACGCGGATGGCAGCATGTATTCCGGCAGTTTTGGCTGGAGAAAACTGCGCAATTCGCTGCCGCTCGGTGTCTCTGTTTGGGGAACGAAATAGCCAACAAGCACCTTATTGCCGGGATGGTCTTCTCGAACGATGACCGCCGCCTGTTTCACGTTGGGGTGCTGGTTGAGGGCGGCTTCAATTTCACCGAGTTCGATGCGGAAGCCGCGAATTTTGACCTGACTGTCAATCCGTCCCAAAAATTCGATATTGCCATCCGGTAAGTACCGGGCCAAATCCCCCGTCCGGTACAGGCGCTCGCTGTGAGGCTCCCCACCGGCAAAGGGGTTGGGAATAAATTTTTCAGCCGTTAAAGCGGGCCGGTTCAAATATCCCTGCGCTAAACCGGCACCCCCGACATAGAGTTCGCCAGCCACACCCACAGGAACGGGTTGAAGGTGCCGGTCGAGAATATAAGTTTCGCTGTTGGCGATCGCTTTCCCAATAGGAATCGTCGCGGCTCCTCGCTCCACTTTCTCAACGCGATACCAGGTGGAAAAGGTTGTGTTTTCGGTGGGCCCGTAAACGTGCAATAACTGCTGGGGTGCGCCCGACTCTAACGCCTGTAGCACCCGGCGCTGGTCAACTGCCTCACCCCCAAACAGCAAGAAGCGCAGCGATTGAAACGCAGAAGGCACTTCCTGAACAATTTGGTTAAACAGAGCGGTGGTGACGAACAGGGTTGTAATTCCCTGCGCTCGCAAGCTGCTCGCAAAATATCGCGGTGAGAGGACTGTTTCTTTCGTAAAAATTACCAGTTTTGCCCCATTGAGCAATGCGCCCCAGATTTCAAAGGTGGCAGCGTCAAAGGAGGTGTTTGAAGCTTGAGCGATTACATCTGTGGGCCGCAAGTTCACATAGTCTGTACTGACCGCTAATCGCATCACCGCTCGATGGGGAATCATCACGCCTTTGGGCAGGCCGGTTGACCCCGAAGTGTACATCACATACACCAAATTCTCTGCAGTGGTGCTGCACTCCAAATTCTCCTGGCTCTCAAGGCCAATCACAGGCCAGTCCGCATCCAAACAAATCACCCG
>CAZJNL010000409.1:0-5296 GCA_964546515.1 uncultured Oscillatoria sp. | reverse complement strand
GGTAGAGATCTCCTGGGATGTCGGTGATGACCCGCTAGACCCGCTGGCCACTTTTCAATTGCTCTGGCTCAAGGAATTCAGCAAAATTGAGTCAAAGATTTCTCGCATCCGCCAGCTCTCAGCACCAGAGTTGATTCAGATGTTGCGAGAAGCTTTAGCAGCTTTGCAAGTGCACGGGATTATGCCGAAACTCTTGCCGAGCCCAACTTATGCCAGTTATTCCCTCAGCTATCACTTACCGCTTCAGCTGGGACGAATTGGGGTTGTCTGGACGGAAGACCCGAACTTAACGAGCTTTTGCAATATGATGAAGGCTTGTCATAAGGCGGTGAAGGACAATCTGTGTCAAACTATATATCTATTTCGGGCTGAAGATGTAGGTACGCCGAAAAACCAGGGCTACAAACTCTACAGTCAATTTTTCACCGGCACCCCCCACCGTCACCTGATTCCAGATATGACCTCTGTCCACTATCTGGCAACTTACCACAATTTTGTCAATGCGGCTTGTGCCGGCGAGTTGGTGGTGGGCGACCGCACTCCCAATTTGAGCGAGTTAGAAGTCTTGATTCGCAAGTCAAAGGTTTTGCAGGACTGTTATTTATTGCAGAAGTTAGGGATTTTTATGGGTTCCACCTACGACACCCCCTCCCGTCAGCAGGCGGGAGACGACGCAGGCACTCCTGCAATACCTGCACGCGAACGGGGGGGAAATGTTGGGCGCAAGAATCTCGCTCAGCCGTTTAAGGAAGTTAAGGAGTTTTTGTTGAATTTGATGAAAACTCAGCAGATGATGGGGCGCACGGTTCTGGTTCAAAATGCTGTGGAGCTGTTTCCTTTGGTGGACGAATCTCAGGTTGAGGAATTGATTGAGCAGCTGTGTCAGGAGAATCACATATTGATTCTCGAACCCGATGCGCCGGTGGAGGCGCAATTGGTTTGTTTGGTGAGTAAATAGTAGGGTGCGTTCCGCGAGAGCGGAACGCACCTTACTCTCTTATTCAAGAGAGGCAGTACTCTATCTTTTCGTTCCCAGTCTGAGCCTGTAAACGAGGATAAATCCACCCACCGACTATTCGCAGTTAAACTGGCGTCAGCTTTTTTCAAGAAGTGCAATCAGTTCATCTTTATTCATCCTTGAATATCCCTTGAGATTCCGTTTCTTCGCAATCCCTTTGAGTTCAGTTACTGTCATGCGGGCGTAGTTCGGCGCTGCGGGCTTAGTGGCTGGTGCGGATTTCGATGTTTGGACAGCTTCAGCTTCTCTCTCAGGTGCCGGCTGGCTGATTTCCTGCCGCACAGCTTCCAGTTGCTTTTTCACCGCATCTTCAACCATCCCCCTGAGAGATTGCTCCATTTTATTGCTGATCGCATCTAGTTTCTCCTCCAAGTATTTCCCCATTTGCAGCAGCAGATTTTTAATCTCTTGTATATCCCCAGAAGAAGACATTAGGGGAGGTTGGGCTTCAATGCCAGAAGCTTCCCCCCGCCGGCTGTCAGATTCTCGCATCCGAAGTGCTTTAATTTGCTCTAGGAGGACTTCCTCATTCTCAGAATCAATTATAAATGCCCCGATCATCTCCCCCTTACGAGGATCTATCTCCCTCGCTCTGGCAGCAACATGGTACTCAAAATCTCCGTCCACCACCTCGTAAGATTCCAAACTCGTCCTGCGAATAACGAGGGGATTAATGATTCCTTCAGCTTTTAAAATTAACTGGGCTGCCCGATTCAACTCCGACTCGGAAAAATTTGAGCGGGGAACCGTAGAGTTAATCTTTTTTACAGCCACAAGCGCAGTTGAGAGTTTCATTTAGCCAGTCCTATTGCTTTCAATACTTCTTTAGCCAGCTGTTCAAATTCTTTCGCCGAATCGCCAAATGGCTGAAAATCAAACACAGACCTCGGGTCTGGAATCTGCAACTCCCCTACATATAGCGTCTGTTCCATGCACTTTGATAGCTCCTCCCTTTGATAGATAACCGTATTCATTACCTTCAAATCGTACCGTTTTGGCACGAGTTCTATATGTCTGGGCAAAGTATATTCTCTGAATCGAGCATTTGTCGATATTTTACAAGGAAGAACCCCCAGTATTTCTATAGGTTGCTTGCTGATAAACCTCCTAAACTCATTCGTCTTTTTCACGAAAGTTTTTACATTGACTAGCCCCTGGTTGGCAAAGGGCTTCAGATCCGAAGGAATGATGAGATAGTCAGCCGTAATCAGCGCAATCCGGGCGTAAAGGTTCAGCGATGGGGGCGTGTCAATAATTACAATATCATATTTTTCTTCTACATCCTTGAGTTTTTTTAGGAGCATCAGCTTGCTATAATCCAACCTGTTCAGCTCATCTTCATACTGCATCAAATTGATGTGGGAAGGCACAACATCAATTTCCGGATCGTTATACTGAGAACTCTTAGCAACTTCTTGGATAGAGTAGAAGTCTTCCGACTGCAAGACGTGGGCGACATGACAGTCTTTGATATCATCTAGCTCCTCATCCTCAAATTTAACCAGACCGGCAGCAAATGTAGTGTTGGCTTGGCTGTCCAAATCGATAACCAGGACTCTCTTGCCTTTTTTTCTCAGCGCGGCTGCTAGGTTGACCACAGTTGTTGTCTTGCCAACGCCACCCTTGTTGTGGTAAACTCCAATTATTTTCACAGGATGTTGCCTCTTGACTTCGGAAGTTGTATCGGAGATGGGTTGAGGGTTGAGTTGAGCCGGCTGAGGTGCCGGCTGAGATGCTGCTACCTCCTCAAAAGTTTGATGGGAGATGGGTTGAGAGGGGAGTGGTTTCGGCTGAGGCGCTAGCAGTGCGGGAGACTCAAGAGCCGGTCTTGTCTTCAGGCTGTCTCTGCCAATTATAGCTTGAATCTCATCTATTTTCCCATCAACTTCTTTCCCCTCACACTGAAAGACTAGCCAAATATCATCATTTATTTTTTCATAGATTCGGATTTCTTTGCCATTCGTCAGCAACCCGTATCGGATATTCAAGCTTGTCAGGTAACGCCGGAATTTCCGGACATGCCGGTCTAATTTTTGCCGGGGAGACTTCGCCTCCATAACCACACTCAGCGGCGAGCTGGCATCCAGCACAAATGGCAGCCTTTGGGTGGCAAATGCCAAGAAATCTAAACGAATCGTGCCGAAACTGACTTCTTGATGCCAAGTTTCGGGAGGGTAGCCTAACTTCGGCAGTAGATAGCTGACAAGGAGTTTGCTTTCTACTTCGCTCTCGTTGCGGCAAAGCTCAGGATTGAAACTCAATTCTGACATGACTCTAAGCGTGTGGGACCCCATTCGGTGGGATGCCTCTCCCTTGCGCACCGCGAACATTTTCTGACTCAATCTATGCCATCGGCAACCTCTCGCCAGATATATCTGCCTTCCTGAGATGCTCCCGGAGAACACCTCTTAAGCTTCAGATTATCCCTTAGAGCGATCTTTGGCAAGACCGTAGTATTACTTAAATTGACTGGCTGTAGCGTTCCCCCCGGGAACGCACCCTACCAACTTGAAGTAGGTTCCCCCCGGGAACGCACCCTACCAACTCACCTGCCGCGCATATAACCGCAAATTTGTCAAGCCTTTACTCCGGCGAAACCGGCATCTTTGACCGTCCTGAAAAGTAGGGTGCGTTCCCCAAGGGGAACGCACCCTACCAACTCGCCTTGATTGATGTCCACCGGCTCCCTTAAGCCCGCTTCTTGAGCAGCGCCGAGAAGCTCTCCTTCACCCAGTCGATCGCCCCTTGAATAAAGCCCACTGGACTCAGCTGCGGCGTCACCGCCAGCTCGATTGGCTCATCCGCAAAGTCAGCTCCCTTGAGCCGGTAGCCGTATTCCAGATTTTGCTGGTTCTTGCGCAGCACCGGAAACAGGCGAAAAGCCCCTTGGCGCAAATCTTCGGCGCTGTCGAAGATCGCTTTATTAATCTGGCTCGACCGGCTCACCGCCAGAGATCCCACCGGATAC
Organism: uncultured Oscillatoria sp.; assembly: GCA_964546515.1. GTDB lineage: Bacteria > Cyanobacteriota > Cyanobacteriia > Cyanobacteriales > Oscillatoriaceae > Oscillatoria. Next base: position 1,310 of record CAZJNL010000409.1, on the reverse strand, counting down.
CAGTTCTTCTTGTCCTTAATGCGAATGTAGATATTAAACTCTGGCATGCCGTCCGTCTTCATCTTTTCGTACTGCTGGGCGGCTAAAGCCCGTTTTTCCGCGCCTTTGGTTGATTTCTTGCGGGTCTGAACTTTGCCGAATCCAGGGTGGGTCGTCATAGTGGTTGCTCCTTTGCGCTCTTTACAAAATTTTACATCATGTTCATAAATTTGGATCGCCCGGGCAAAACATTGCGCTGGCGGCGGCAGGTGGGGTAAAGTAGGGTGCGTGCCGGAACGCCGGTTGGGCAGTCCGCCACCAGACCACCTGGGTGCCGGCAAGGATGCCTGCGCTCGTACCTTGGCCCCACGCCCTGACAGTGTTAATATTTGTTAAACAGCTACCTCTGGGTAGGGCCACGAACTCTGTCTGGATTCAACAGGTCAGGGACAGCATCACTAGAGGACTCAACTGATGGGATATATAATTGCAACCACCAACATGAAAGGCGGCGTCGGCAAAACCACCCTCACCGTCAACTTGGCCACCTGTCTGGCCAAAAATCACGGCAAGCGGGTTCTAGTCGTCGATCTCGACACTCAAATCAGTGCCACGCTCTCCATGATGTCGCCGGCGGACTTTGCCAAACTGCGGCGAGACAAACGCACATTAAAGCAGCTGGTTCAGGCAACAATTAAATCGGATGGCAGGAGGTTAAATGATATAATTATAGACACCGCTTATGGCTTTGTTTGTAATATCAAAGGTCTGGATTTATGGCCAGGAGATATAGAGCTTTATGATGAATATATAGTCTCTGAAGTCTTGCACGAACAAGCGCTTTATAACAGCAACCAAAGCTTTCAAGAAGTTTGGAATCGCTTTGAAAAGATTTTAATCAAGACCATGTTACAGCCGGTAAAGAGCGCCTATGACTTCATCTTGCTCGATTGCGCTCCCGGCTACAATCTTCTCACCCGCAGCAGCCTCCTGGCTTGCGATTTCTACCTGCTGCCGGCCAAACCCGAACCCCTCTCCCTGCTCGGAGTTCAGCTGCTAGAAAGGCGGATTTCTCAACTCAGAGACACTCACGAATACGAGACTCCCGTAAAGCTAGAGCTGCTCGGCATTATCTTCACCATGTCCACCAGTCTGCTGGGCGGCAGATATTACAAGCAAGTCATGCAGCGAGTGCGTGAGGATTACACCGAAAACAAAATCTTCAGCACCCATATCCCCACGGATATCAATGTCTCCAAAGCCGCTGACCGCTTCATGCCGGTAGTGCTCACAGAGCCCACATCAGCCGGTGCCCCAGCATTCAGCACCTT
>CAZJNL010000408.1:1858-5301 GCA_964546515.1 uncultured Oscillatoria sp. | reverse complement strand
AAAACTCTTGTAGAGACAAGGGTTTATCGCGTCTTTCTAAAATGCCGTCGCAACCGTTCATGATATGAGGGGGTGAGGGGGGGAAATTCTCCCGCTCTCCCCCTCTGTGAAGTCCGGCGTCTTTAGTCCTGAGGGAAATCTGGGAAGGAGTTGCGAATTTGTTCGGCTTCTGGGCAATCGTCAGAAACCAGGGGCTCAGCGTTGCCTCGCGGCACGGAAGCTAGCTTCTGCGTAATCGCACCAATGCTTTCTAGGCGAACCATCTCTTCCCAAGAGCAGAGTTCGTCTTCTTCGTCTGTTTCGTAGCGCAGCGTCACCAAGTCTCCCTCAATGTCAATGATGCGAGCGCGTTCAATCCAACGCTGCTGGTCCCGCAAGAAAATAGAGACTTCACGACCGTCGCAACAGAGTTGATATATCTTGCGGTTTAGCATAGTGGTTCTCCTGAGGAGGTAACTTTTCAACGAATGTCAGTATTCTATTCTCAGACTTAACCTTTTAGCGCGAGAAACTTCTGCCAGCCAAAGGTGACTTCGAGTCTCGCGTACAGCCAGGGATTCTGTTTTTAGCTACTTCTTTTTTCTTTTATCATTGCCTGCAAACAGTATTAATTTTTCTGACTCGCTCTCACAGTTTAGCTCGAAAAGCGGCTTTTTTCCACCTGCTTCTGCCACAACAACAGGCCGGCTTTCAGTTTGAATCAGGGGATTTCTCACTTTCGCACTTAAATTGTCTCGTATCCTGTTTATTGTACCCTGCCCGCACCGAAAATACCTAAATTTCAGCGAATTTAGCGTCGCACAGCCTGCGCCCGCCCGGGCGGCACAGTCTCCACCCCCCGTCTATAGCAGCGGCTGCTTTTCTTCTCTCCCCGCTCCCCTCCGCCCGCCTCCAGATGGCCTTTCCCCTGGCACCAGTCTGCTTCCCCGACTGACTTTCTGTTTAATTACTTCTTTTCCCACCCCTGCTGTCATTGACCTTCCGACCTCCCAAATCCTTGCTTTGGCGCCACTCTAAACACTAATCTTACAGGCGGAATATGAAATTGACAAATGACTGGCTGACCGGCTTTTCTCAGGAAAAGCGAATTGATCAAATTAGCCAACATTTTATAGCAGATTTCAACTGAGTCAGGTAGAAATATGCGCTCACCCCGGCGTTGCACAATGTGGGGATGAAACTGTACGGGCTTTTCGCCAGCCCGGTTGCCCTGCACAGGAGCTTGGGGGGGATCGAACCGCACTCAATAGCGTGAAAACTGCTGTAAAGCGGGACAATCTATAGTCTGGGCTGGGGCTGGGGAATGGGGAGGGCTGAGGGGCATATTTAAGAATATCCGAAAGAAAGCATACCTACAAAACCCGTCTTTAACCCGGAATTTACAAAGACCATTTAATAGGATAATAGGTAAAACCGCTGCTGTGACGTGAAAAGCAACCACAGGGTAAAGGGTGGCTAAGGGTTGGGGCTGGGGGAGAGGGGGAGGAAAATCAATTGCCGGTCTTTTAGATGGCCCAAAACTGGCCCGCCGGCACGGATTTGGGGGATAGGTCGGGCGGCTGCGGGGCATATTTCCTAATATCCGAAAGAACGCATATATACAAAACCCGTCTAAACACGTGTTTTGCAAAGACCATTTAATCGGAGATAGGGGGATGATATTTTCATCCCCCATGCGATGATGCCCCATGCCCCATGCGATGATGCCCCATGCCCATCACCTCCACTCGCCTTGCAGCATAAAAGCAGCCCAATAATAGGGCAATTTCCACTTTTTCTCTTTCAAAATCTGCAACTGTGCTTCTCGCAGAGCAGCAGACGCCGGCTTGCCTTCTTTGAGCATTTTCTGATAAAATATGCTCATCAGCTCAGCCGTACCTTGGTCATTGACGCTCCATAAAGATACCACAACTCGCGGCGAACCGGCATACATGAACCCCCTTGTCAATCCCACCAGCCCTTCGCCTTTAATCTCCGCACCCAGCCCAGTTTGACATTAGCTCAGCACTACCAATTCTGCCGGCAAGTTAAGATTGAAGATATCATTCAGCCGCAGGTAGCCGTTTTGCCAATTGCCCTTTCCATCAAGAAGAGACAGCACAACTCCTGAAAGTTCAGGTTTCTCACTTTTGGCGAAACCGTGAGTGGCGAAATGCACGCTTGCGATACTGACTGAGTTCTGAGGAAGTTGCGGTTGAGCGATTGGCGGCAAAATCGAATGCCTGCTGGCGCTGTGTTTCGGGTACGAGGGAGAGAATCTGTTGCGCTTCAATGCGCGTAAAAGGGATCCGGTTCCAAGCAATACCGGCATCTGCAGCGGCTCTTTGTAACTGTTGCGCTTCCCCCGGCACATTTCCAGATGCTACAATTCCCCTAACTCGCTCGTCGTCAGTGTCAAAAACAGGATCTGCGATTACCGCCAGTGTTTTGGGAGCGGGTTGTCTTTGGGAGGTGTCGCGCCGTATAATAGCTAAAGCGGAGGCGGATGGCAGATTGACGATTTCATATTGGGCGATGAGCGGCACTATCACAGCATCAGAGGTTATCGATGCAGGTAAAGCGGCGAAGGGGGTGTATTGCAAAACGCCGTCGCTGACAATCAGCAATCGTTTGAAGCAGGCAATTTTAGCCGGTTTGAGAATCATCTCGGCGAGGAGTAAACCTCTGGCTGCTAACTGTTTTTGAGAAGCCAACTCACGGGAAGTCACAGTTTCCCGAAAAACTTTCGCGGCTTTTTCGATGTTGGCGCGGGTGGTAAGTTCGTAGCTGGAGATGCCGGTTTTGCTGACAGCCCAGAGATAGCTGTGCTCCTCCCCCAAGGAGTATTCTAGCAGCAAAGTGTCGTCATCGAGCACTTGCTGCTGAATTTCTGGCAAAGTCAGGGGTTCGGGTTGAGTCAGGGAGGCATAGCGGGGGCTTGTGGTGCGGATTTGCGCTCTCACTTCCTCGTATTGGTTGAAGAGAGATTCGCGCTGTTTTTCTAACTCGGCTGTTTGCGCTTGGGTGGGGTTGCCAGCCAAAAGCTGTATGCGCTGCTTTTCTACCGCATCGAGTTGCTGCTGCAAAGTGCGTTCTTGCTGCAATAATTGGGGGTTAGCATCGGCACGAATATCGGCACCTGCTTCTGTGAGAAGTTCCAGGAGATTTCGGGCGCGGGCGCTATCGGTTGCGTGCAGGGCTTTGGCGTCGTATCCAGAGTTGGGTTGCTGTTTGTGCAGCCGCATCAGCAAGTCGATATAGAACTCGTAAGGCTTTTGCACTGTGGCAAAATAGGAGGCGCGAAGTTCAGAGTTGGCGATTTTGCTGCGCAAGTCTTCTATAATTTTGAGGGATGCTTCAATCTGAGTCAGCGCTTCTGTTAGATTGCCTCTGTCGCGCTCAAGGGAAGCGATATTGTGGAGGGTGGCGGCTTCCCCTTCCCTGTCGCCAACGGCGCGGTGAAG
>CAZJNL010000408.1:0-1758 GCA_964546515.1 uncultured Oscillatoria sp. | reverse complement strand
GACGGCTTCCCCGCCCCTCTCGCCGCCCCTCTCGCCAACGGCTCCGAATTGGCAGAGCTTGGTTGTAATAATCGAAGGCTTTCTGTTTTTCCCCTAAAAAGTTGTAGACTCCAGCGATATTGTTGAGGGTGACGGCTTCCCCGCGCTTGTCACCGGCAGCTCGAAACAGCGGTAGTGCCTCGGAAAATTTCTCAATCGCCGCCCTCAGAGATTCTGCTGTGCCTTGATTGCGCAGCTTTTCTCCCTCTTCAAACAATTTCTGCGCAGCGGCGCTAGAAGCGGAAGACGGGGGAGTTTCTGGCTGTTGTGTCACCTTTACTGAAGAATTGTCTGACACCGGCATCCCATCGAGCAACCCCACCCGCACCAGAGCATCCGCACCTTTCCCCGCAAAGACGTGCCGGTGCTCCCCCCACCCCACCGGCACCCCTTGACTGATTAAACTTTTTGTGCTGTCTTCTCTTTCCTGCGCAACAGCCGGTTGAGCACCGGCACTTGCAGTCTAGAAGCACAGCAAGACAAGCTGCAAACTCGCCAGCACAGCCACTCCCTTACCGGCAGCACCACTGAGCCAATTCCACTGGAATGCGGAAAGCATATCACACACCCGCTGAAAACCCAATCCCATTCTAAAGAATCAGTCTTCTGCCCCCCGCTTTTTTAAAGATGATTTAAGATTATTGGTAGCACAGAGAAAGCCGGTGGAGCTTGTAGGGGCGGGTTCACCCTAAATCTTAGCAACACAGCCCAGGATTGTAATAAACACGCTACAACACAGAGTCGGGCATGGGGCATGGGGCATCATCGCATGGGGCATTGGATTACTCCTGAAACCTAACAGCTAACCCCTACCACCTAACCCCTAACACCTAACCCCCAGGCATTGGGCGTAAGGCATTTGTACAGTCAATTGCCCGGAATTAATTTTTCCTTCCCCCTTCCTCCTCCTTCTTCTTTCTTGGCGCTCCTTCACGGCGGCGGTTCATCATTAACCCCCCTCTCAATTCGGCAAAAGCTACCCGCCAAGATCCCCCAAAAGTCGCTCAATCATTCGCTCAACTTGCGAAGCATAACCGCCGCCAAAAAGATTGAAATGATTGAGAATGTGATATAAATTATATAAGGTTTTCCTGATCGTGTAGCCTTCATCCAGGGGCCAAACATCGTTATAGCCGCGATAAAACGCTGCAGGAAATCCGCCAAACAGTTCCGTCATCGCGATATCCACTTCCCGATCTCCAAAATAGGTGCCTGGGTCAAAAATCACCGGCTCTCCCTGAGCAGTAAAAGACGCATTTCCTCCCCACAAATCCCCGTGAACTAGGGAAGGTTGCGGCTGATAACCACTCAGCAATTTTGGGATAGCTTCCAGCAAACGCTCTCCCTTGCTGAACTGGCCACCCCGTCGCTTGGCCAGCTTTAACTGCCAGCCAATGCGGTGTTCCGCCCAAAATTCCGCCCAGTCAGCTGTCCAAGTGTTAATCTGGGGCGTGGAACCAATAGTATTGTTAATCTCCCAACCGAAACCTTTGCCGGCGGGGGAGGTGCAGCGGTGCATAAAGGCGAGCTGGCGTCCCATTTTTTCCCACCCTTGAGTGCCTGCGCTCCCTCCCAAATCCAGCCACTCTAGCACTAAATAAGCGGAATTGCCTTCCGTGCCCGAGCAAACCGGCTTGGGAACGCGGATGGTGCCGGTTTCCCACATTTGTCGCAATCCCACCGCCTCCGCTTCAAACATGGCAATATCGGCGGCGCGGT
>CAZJNL010000407.1:0-5302 GCA_964546515.1 uncultured Oscillatoria sp. | reverse complement strand
GTTTTCCAAGAGATTGTGGACTGGACGGGGGGACAGCCGTTTCTCACGCAGAAGCTGTGCAAGCTGGTTGTGGGGAATGCCGAAACCGAAAATCCGGATATGGAGCAGTTAGTTCAAACGCACATCTTGGAGAACTGGGAAGCCCAGGACGATCCAGAACATTTGCGAACCATTAGAAATCGCCTTCTCAGCAATGAGCAACGCGCTGTCAGGTTGCTGGGACTTTACCGGCAAATCTTGCAAGAGGGGGAGATTGCAGCTGAGGACACTCCGGAGCAAGTCGAATTGCGGCTGTCGGGGCTGGTGGTTAAAAACCAGGGGAAATTGAAGATTTACAACCGCATTTACGAAAATGTTTTCAACCTGACTTGGGTGGAGGAGGAGTTAGCTGCTTTGCGCCCGTACAGCGAACAGATTGCGGCTTGGCTGGCTTCCAAACGAGAGGATGAAACCCGCTTGTTGCGCGGGCAGGATTTGGACAAGGCGCTGGAATGGGCTTTGGAGGAGAGCTTGAGCGATGAGGACTATCAGTTTCTAGCGGCTAGTCAAGACTTTGCCAAACGAGAGGTTCAAGTCGCTTTGGCGGCTGAAAAAAAGGCACGCCAGATATTGGATAAGGCGAATAAGAAAGCAAATCTGAGGATTCGCATTGGGCGAACTGTGCTGGTGCTGTCGTTAATTTGGCTTGCGTTTGCAGTCATGGGAGCCACGCAAGCCGACAAGCAATTTAAAGTCGCCCGAGAAAACAGAAACCGTGTGGAGGCGCTGCGACAGTTTGAGTCTGGGAGGGGGGAAATAGACGCTTTAATGGTCGCAATGCGGGCGGGGCAAGCTTTGCAGAAGCTTGTGCCAGAGGGTGCCGGCATGCAAAATGATTCGGCGACGGCTGCGTTGGGGGAGATTTTAGACCAAATCCGAGAGCGAAATCAAATCCACGGGCATTCCGGCGGGGTGACGAGTGTGAGTTTTAGCCCGGATGGCAAACACATCGCCACTGCTTCGAGAGACAAAACGGCGCGGCTGTGGGATTTACAAGGAAAGCCGGTCGCCGAATTCAAAGGGCATGGCAGCGCGGTGTGGGGTGTGAGTTTTAGCCCGGATGGGAAATATCTCGCTACTGCTTCGGCTGACAGTACGGCGCGGCTGTGGGATTTGTCTGGGAAGGAGCTAGCTAAATTCCGGCATCAGGGTTCGGTTGGGAGTGTGAGTTTTAGCCCGGATGGGAAGCGCATCGCCACTGCTTCTGCTGACGGTAAGGCGCGGCTGTGGGATTTATCTGGGAAGCAGATAAAGGAATTCAAAGGGCATCAGGGCATGGTATTGAGTGTGAGTTTTAGCCCGGATGGCAAGCAGATTGCCACTGCTTCAGATGACGGCAAAGCGCGGTTGTGGGATTTATCTGGAAAGCTGCTAAAGGAATTCACTGCGCATCAGGGCTGGGTTTGGAGTGTGAGTTTTAGCCCCAATGGCAAATGCATTGCTACGGCTTCTACTGACGGTAAGGCACTGCTGTGGGATTTATCTGGAAAGCTGCTGGTGGAATTCAAAGGAAATCAGCCCTGGGTGTTGAGTGTGAGTTTTAGCCCGGATGGCGAGCGCGTCGCTACGGCTTCTGCTGACGGCACGGCGCGGCTGTGGGATTTGGATGGGAAGGAGCTAGCGAAATTCCAGGGGCATGGGGGCACGGTAGGGAGTGTGAGTTTTAGCCCCGATGGCAAGATGCTCGCTACGGCTTCTGCTGACGGTACGGCAAAGCTGTGGGATATAGATAGAAAGCAGCTAGCAGAATTTAAAGCACACGGGGATTTGGTGTTTGGTGTGAGTTTCAGCCCGGATGGCAAGTATCTCGCCACAGCTTCCGCTGACGGTGTGGCAAAGCTGTGGGATTTAAACAGAAATCTGCTAGCGGAATTTAAAGGGCATCAGGGGCGGTTGTGGGGTGTGAGTTTTAGTCCGGATGGCAAGCGCATCGCCACGGCTTCGGCTGATGGTACGGCGCGGCTGTGGGATTTATCTGGGAAGCCGCTAAGGGAGTTCAAAGGACATGGGGGCTGGGTGACGAGTGCCTGTTTTAACCCTGAGGGCGATCTGATTGCCACGACTTCCTTGGACGGCAAGGTGAGGCTGTGGGATTTATCTGGAAAAAAGCTGGCTGAATTTCAGGCGCATCCGGCGCTGGTGTGGCGTGCCAGTTTTAGTCCGGATGGCAAGTATCTGGCTACTGCTTCTGATGACGGTACGGCACGGCTGTGGGATTTATCTGGGAAGCTGCTAGGGGAATTTAAAGGACATTATGGGGCTGTTTTTGGTGTGAGTTTTAGCCCGAATGGCAAGATGCTCGCTACGGCTTCTGATGATGGCACGGCAAAGCTGTGGGATTTATCAGGGCAGCAGCTAGGGGAATTTAAGGGGCACAATGGTGCGGTGTTTGGTGTGAGTTTTAGCCCGGATGGTAAGTATGTCGCTACGGCTTCTGCTGACGGTTCGGCACGGCTTTGGGATTTATCGGCTCAGGATATAGCTACATTTGAGGGCAATCAGCTGTGGGTGTTGGGTGTGAGTTTTAGCCCGGATGGGAAGTCTCTCGCTACTGCTTCTTCTGACGGTTCGGCGCGGCTTTGGCTGGTGAAGCCGGTGGGTGGAGAATTAGACGCTTTGCTGGCAACGGGTTGCGGGCGGTTGCAGGATTATTTTGTGAGTCAACCTCAGGAAAAATTGGAGGTGTGCCGGTGATTGTGTGGGGGGGTTTTTGAGCGCCGGCTGCGTCTGAATTTTGCAAAGGTTGCCGGCATCAATCGCACGGTAGGGGCGTTTCCCCAGGCAGGGGCGCACTCTGCCGGTGCACCGGCAGGCGCATGCGAAACGCCTTTACACTGGTGGGGGGACACTTCTATCTGGTGCGGCTGGAACTTTACGATCGCCTTGCGCGTCTGAATGTGACGCCCTGAAATGCCAGATGCGCCAACTGCTCGCTAACTGGTGCCGGCGGTTGCTCTCGCCAACCGACACTTCTGCAGACTCTTCAGGAATATGCCAATTTGGCAGCAGCGACAGATTGCCTACTTGACTGAAGCCGTGAAATTGGATACAATGTGCCGGTGCGACGTTAGACAGTATGGGATTAATTGCGCGGCAAGGAGACTAGAGCGCTCCCAGATGGGCTCCGCAGCGGCTCTATTTTCGCGGGGAGTGGGTAAGAAGTAGTGATTTTATTAATCGCTTCAGACAGGGCGCAGAGGGAGGCACAACACGGATTTTGAACAAGGGATAAGGATAAAACCGGATAAAAATAGGTGAATTCATGCCGCTTTGAAAAGATTAACCCCCCCTACTGATTCCCGCGATATGATTTAAAGATACAATTGGCAGTAGGGGCGGGATCGCGAGGAATGTCTCTGGGTTGGGGAGGATATTTATAAACCTGCCTCTACTTCAGCTCCTCACCCCACCTGCCTGTGTGGGGGAGGGTTTGCTCGTTTTCAGGCACCCTGCAGGAAGCCTGCAGTTACAGCCTGGGAATGCTTGTAACGAGGCTCTGTCTCGTATCCTATGTCAGTGGTGCCATCTATTAGTGCCCCAAGGGTTTTGGGCGGGCGCTTTCGCTGCGGCGACGGCGGGGGAATCAGGTTGACGAGGTTAGTGAGCTTTGAGGATTTAGCTGCAATGTCAGTACACAAATATAAAGTCGGGGGCAGTTTAGATTATAATGACCTCACCTATGTTGTGCGGCGAGCGGACTCTGACCTGTATAATGCGTTAAAGGCGGGGGAGTTTTGCTATGTGCTGAACTCCAGACAGATGGGCAAGTCTAGCTTGCTGGTGAGAGCGATGAAAAAGCTGCAAGCTGAAGGGATAGCATGCGCTTCTATTGCTCTTACCCTTCTCGGCAGTGATTCTCTGGATGCAGAAAAATGGTATGCGGGCATTGCATCTGAGTTACTAGACGGTTTGCATCTCTCAGGGGAGGTGAATTTTAAAGCTTGGTGGGGGGAGGGCGATTTTTTGCCGCCGGTGCAGCGTTTCCGCCAGCTGATCGAGGATGTAGTGTTTGCGAATATACCCCCTTACTTCCCCTTACATTCCCAGGCGGAGGCTGACGGGGGGGGTAGCCTTGTGATTTTTATCGACGACATTGAGAATTGTCTGAAAATTCCTTTTAAGGATGACTTTTTTGCGTTCATCCGCGCTTGTTATAATAAACGTGCCGAAAATCCTGCCTACAACCGGCTCACGTTTTGCCTGCTGGGGGTAGCAACACCGGCAGATTTGATTGCTGACAAAGAGCGGACGCCCTTTAATATTGGTCGCGCGATCGAGCTAACCGGCTTCACCCTAGAAGAAGCGAAGGCATCCCTAACGCCGGGATTGGCAGAGAAGGCAGAGAATCCCGAACTGGTTTTAGAAGAGGTGTTAAAATGGACGGGTGGGCAACCGTTTCTCACCCTGAAGCTTTGCCAACTTGCTGTCGCTTCTTCTCAGGACTATTTTGGAGACGCTATGAATGGAGACGCGATAAATCGCGTCTCTACAAGTGCCCCGCTCAATGGAGACGCGATGAATCGCGTCTCTACAATTGCCAGCGGTGCGGAGGCGGAGTGGGTTGCTCAATTGGTGCGAACGCACATTATCAACGATTGGGAATTCCACGACGATCCAGAACATTTGCGAACTATTCGAGATCGCCTGCTGCGCAATGAGCGACTCGCCGGCAGATTGCTGGGAGTGTACCAGCTTATTTTAGATCCCCCCCAACCCCCCCTTAAAAAGGGGGGGCAAGACAAACCCCTTGTCAAACAAGAGGGGCGAGACAGTCAACCCCCCTTTACTAACGGGGGAAGAGAGGGGGTGCCGGTGGATGACAGTCCGGAACAAACGGAATTGCGGCTATCAGGATTAGCGGTGAAAAAAGATGGCTATTTGCAGGTTTCCAACCCCATCTACGCAGCTGTTTTTAACCTCGATTGGGTGGAGCGGGAATTAGCTTCCCTGCGCCCTTACAGGGAAGCTATCACCGCTTGGCTAGCCTCCAACCGGCAGGATAAATCCCGGCTGCTGCGGGGGAAAGCATTGCAGGAAGCGCTGACATGGCAAGCGGCTAAAAGCTTGAGCGTTGAGGATTACGCTTTCCTCTCTGCCAGCGAGCAGGAAGCGGCACAACAGAAGCAAAAAGAGTTGCAGGCGGAACGGCAAGCCAAACATATCTTGGAGTCAGCAAAACAGCAAGGCGAGGAATTGCTCAAACAGGCTCACAAAGTAGCTAAGGAAGGCACCAAAATAGAACGTGCCGGTCTGATGGCGCTGC
>CAZJNL010000406.1:0-5304 GCA_964546515.1 uncultured Oscillatoria sp. | reverse complement strand
GAAGGCTTTCCCTGTAGGGTGCCTTATTAACGCACCCTACTTTTTCACAGGACTAACCTTAGCGCGGAAAAGAAGCTTCTCCCCTTGGCGGTAGCCGGTGTAGCGCACCAGCACCGGCTCTCCAGGCTGAGCACTTCCCTCCATCAGCTGGTGCCGGTGGGGATCGTAAGGCACCTGTTCACCCACCGGCGCGAGCGCCTCCACCCCCCACTGCTGCAACAGCTGCTCCACCGGGCGCACCAGCGGCAGCAATCTCGCCGCCGGCAGGTCGGATTTTTGCAGCGCCGCCCGGGCAGCTGTTGGCCATTGCAGCATCCAAGATTCCAGCACTTGCACGCTAGAAAGCACGAACTCCTGCATCAGAGACTCTCGCTGTTGCTGCAACTGCGCTTGCAAACGCCGGCACTCCTGCTGCAGCGCCGCATCCGGGGAGGGTGCCGGTGCCACATCCGAAAACGTCGCCAGCAACTCAGTCAGGGAAATACCCAACGCTTGACTAATTTTCAGCAGGATATCCACTCGCGTTTGCACAGCCAACCCCCGCCGCAGTCGAATCAGCTCAAGCTCCGACACTCCAGCTTTTTGACTGAGCGCCTTCAAACTGGAAAACCCCGCCTGCTGCATCAGGCGCTGTAACTGAGAGGTGTAATCCGGACTCGCAGACTGGGCCATTTTAGTTAAATACAGGTTCGCAGATTCCGACTTCAGCTTTGATTGTCCCTCAATATCAGCACGGCAAACCGAAGGGACAGGCGTCCCGCCTGTCCTACGCCTTTTGGGGGCGTTTTCCAGGTCGCAGGCGCGGGCGTCTCGCCTGCGCCCCTTCAGTGGGGACAGGCGGGACCTGTCCTACGCCTTTTGGGAGATATCGATGCCCAGACCCTGAGCGACGCGGGTGCCGTAGTCCGGATCTGCTTTGTAGAAGTGCGAGATTTGCCGCAGCTGGATTTCCCGCAACGCCTGCTTCATCGCATCGACAATATTGTCCACAAGCCGAGCTTTTTCATCTTCTTTCAGAACGCGATAGAGCTCACCTGCTTGCGCGAAATCATTATCGTCGCGGTGGAATGGAATGCGGTCCGCCACACCGGCAACCTCCACTGCCGGCTCTTTATATGCCGGCACTTCCGTCGGGCCGGCAAAACTGTTAGGCTCGTAGTTGACGCTGCTGCCCCCATTGTCATCCCACCGCATAGCCCCATCTCGCTGATAATTCATCGCCTTGCGGGCGTGCGGGCAGTTCACCGGCAGAGAGGCAAAGTTCGCCCCCAAGCGATAGCGGTGCGCGTCTGGATAGGCAAACAGGCGTCCTTGCAGCATTTTATCTGGCGAGAAGCCGATTCCCGGAACCACATTAGATGGCGAAAAAGCCACCTGCTCCACTTCCGCAAAGTAATTCTCTGGATTTCGATTGAGAACCAGCCGGCCAATCGGAATCAGCGGATAATCTTCATAATACCAAACCTTCGTGAGATCGAAGGGATTGAAGCGGTAGGTAGCGGCGTCTTCTTCCGGCATAATCTGCACGCAAACCTTCCAGGCTGGGTAAACGCCTCCGGCTATGGCATTGAACAAGTCCCGCGTTGCCGAATCCGGGTCTTCTCCCGACACCCGAGTTGCCTCTTCGCGCGTGAAATTCTCAACCCCCTGTTCAGTTTTGAAGTGATACTTCACCCACACCGCTTTTCCTTCAGCATTAATCCACTTGAACGTGTGGCTGCTGAACCCGTGCATGTGCCGGTACGACTTGGGCGTGCCGCGATCTGAATAGAGAATCGTTACCTGGTGAATGGATTCTGGAGTCAGGGAGAAAAAGTCCCAGATGGCGTTAGGATCTTTGCAATTGGTTTGCGGATTCCGCTTCTGGCTGTGGACTAAATCCGGAAACTTCATCGGGTCGCGGATAAAAAACACCGGCGTGTTATTGCCCACGATGTCGTAGTTCCCTTCTTCGGTGTAAAATTTCACCGCAAACCCTCGCGGGTCCCTGGCTGTGTCGGCGGAGCCTTTTTCACCGCCAACCGTGGAAAACCGAACGAATACCGGCGTCTGCTTGCCGACTGTTTCTAGGAATTTGGCTTTTGTCCACTGGGTGACGTCTGCTGTTACCTCGAAGTATCCGCCCGCTCCCGCACCTTTGGCGTGAACGACTCGTTCCGGAATCCGCTCGCGGTTAAAGTGCGCCAGTTTTTCCAGCAAGTAGAAGTCCTGGAGCAAAATCGGGCCAGGATTTCCCGCCGTCAGCGAGTTCTGGTTGTCGCTGACCGGGATTCCCACACTTGTTGTCAGTTCTTTCTTTTCTTCCGTCATGTCTACTTCCGTTATAGGTCTTTTTACTTCCGACTGCTTAAGCCCACAAACCCCGCAGGTTTGGCCGGCTTAAGAAATAATTTAGCACTTTAAATCCCCTTTTACTATCACACAGCGATTACCTTATAAAGGGTAAAATGTCAATAAAAAGTGGGAAAAAAAATCGGAGCTTCCGGACTTTTGGTGATGAGTAAAACTTCTTAGCAGCCAAGAGTTCCTGGACAAGGCATTTCCCGCGCCCTGTGCCCTGCGCCCAAAAAATAGGATTTTTCAGCACAAGTGCGGGAAAGCCAAACAATCTCAGGTGCCAGTTGGGCGGATATCTGCCGGCTGCGCCCCAGAAACCCGGTTTCTCTAACAATACTTTCGCCAAAAGTCCAGCCTGTAGGGTGGATGGATGCGTGCAGTACCTTGGAGGCGGCTGTTGAAAAATCCCTTCCCGAAAACCCAGACAGGGTTTTATGCAGGCGGTTTATGAAACCTATAGCCTGTAAGGGTTGTGCTCCCTGGGTATCCACACGGCCTTCTTGGCGACGGTATTGTCTAAGAAACCGGGTTTCTCAGTACCACCCGACGCCTGACACCTGAAACTTCTGCCCGCTAGCCCCTAATCTTGCAGCAGGCTTCTTAACATCCAGGCGGTTTTTTCGTGCACTTGCATCCGCTGGGTCAGCAAGTCTGCTGTGGGCTCGTCATTGGCCTCATCTACTTTGGGGAAAATTGACCGCGCAGTCCGCACTACGGCTTCTTGCCCTTCCACTAGCAGCCGGATCATCTCCGAAGCTTTGGGGACACCGGCAGTCTCTGGAATCGAGCTTAACCGGGTGAAGTCGCTGTAAGTGCCGGGAGCGGGGAAGCCCAACGCCCTGATTCGCTCGGCAATCACGTCCACTGCTGTGGCCAGTTCGATGTACTGCTGCTCAAACATCAGGTGCAAGGTCTGGAACATTGGGCCGGTGACGTTCCAGTGAAAGTTATGTGTTTTGAGGTATAGCGTGTAGGTGTCAGCGAGGAGCCTCGACAGTCCCTCGGCAATTTCAGCTCTCGCCTTTTCGTCAATTCCGATGTCTATTTTCATGGATTTGTCGTGAAGCTGCATAACGGTTTCTCCTTTAACTATAAAGTTCACCGACTTCTGTGGCTGGCGGCGCTTAAATGGTCTGCATCTAATTTGCATGACTGCTGCCGGAGCGCGTCCGCTCAGGCCAGGTGCGCCTGCAGCACGGAACGGGTGGCGCGGCGGACTTTGCAGCGAATCGTCTCGCAGCCCAGGCGCTGCACTGCCTCGAACCGGTGGCAGCAAGAATTGCCGTAGAACTGTCCATCGACTTCCAGCACGTCAATCGGTTCGAGCAGTCCGATTTCTTTAATGGACTGCATCAAGGCGGCCACCTTGGCTTGGTCATTCTCTCGCGGCAGGGGGCGGCGAATCTCTTTTAGGGGAATCTCCTCGATCCTCATGGCCCATCTCCTCGTTCTCGCTTTTTTATTAATCATACTCGTAATGACTTCGACTTGCCAGGGGCAAAAAATCCTGACCTGAAAAACCTGCGTTATTATCCGTTAAATAAGTTTTTGCAAACTTTAATCGCTTGTGACGTATAATGGCTTTAAAGCGGCATTTAATGCTGCTACCTGCTATGTGTTATGCTAATTTTTCAGAATAAATTTATATAATAGTGTTACCAAAGACACAGCAGCACATCTTGCGGCAAGCGTTTAATTTAGGGTAGGGTGCTTTAGAAGCGCCCTAGGAATGGGTCTTCTAAGCAAAGAGGGATTTTTGTGAGACAGTCCATGCAGCAAACAGGTGACGCCTTGACGCAGATTGTTGTGCCAACCCAACCCAAGCGCGGGGCCGGCACCGGCAAGTGGTTAAGCTACAAGTCGGGAACCGTGATTGCGTCATTGTGGCTGCTGGGACTGACCGGCAGCCAAGCGCCGGCGCAGACTCCCAAAGACATAGAGCTGCAAGTCGGGGTGGTGCAGCGGTTCGGGGCGAAACCGAACGACGAGCTGACGCTGAAAGCACCCTCTGGAGATCGGCTGACTTTGAACTTTAACAGCAACGGTGAGCCGGTGTCTGTGAAAGCAAGCGAAGTCAAGCTGGAAATCCAGATGCAACCCCTGCCTTCCCCGGCGGTGGACGAGCGGTTAGTGCTGGGCACCTACCGCAGCTTTGAGAGTGCGGAAGAAACAGCCAACCAGTGGCGAGCCAAAGGGATTGAGGTAGAAATTGGCCAACCGCGCCGGTGGCAGGTGTGGGCGAAGCGCGACGCATACAGCAGCCCCTTAGTGCGCCGGTTGCTGCTGCAGAGCCTGCAAGCGCAGGGGGACAAAAAGGCATACCTGGAGACGAACATCCTGCAGCAAGTACCGGCACCGACTTGGGTTGTGAGTGGCAAACGCTACAGCGCACCGCAGGTGGAGATTACAGCCGGCACAGGCGCGATTGAGTTCAAGCAAGGCAAAGACAAAAAGTCGGAGCGCCTGTATCCAGGAACTCTGCGCCTGCAGCCGAACGCTTACGGCACCTACACCTTAGTTAACCAAGTGCCGCTTGAAACCTATCTGCGAGGCGTCGTCCCCCATGAAATTGGGGGCGAGGCACCCTATGCGTCGGTAGAAGCGCAGGCAATTCTCGCTCGCACCTATGTGCTGCGGAACCTGCGCCGGTTTGCCACCGACGGCTACCAGATATGTGCCAATACCAACTGCCAGGTTTACAAAGGACTGACCGAAACCTGGGCGGATGCCGACCGGGCGATCGCCGGGATCGTGGACCGGATTCTTGTCGGAGCGTCTGGAGCCGCGGCTGTATCCGGCACTCCTTCCCGCTGAACTGCTATCTGGTGGTTACGGGCGAATGAAGCCGGGCGCCGTAAGCGGATGCACCGACTGCTCGCTGCAATCCAACGGCCGGCCAAGGAGTTGTGGTTTCAACCGGTAGCTGGCCGTGAGGAAGTTCCCCCGCAGGTTCTGGTATGCGACGGA
>CAZJNL010000405.1:0-5305 GCA_964546515.1 uncultured Oscillatoria sp. | reverse complement strand
TGCGCCCTGAGTCCTGTCCGCCGGCAGTAGCCGGCAGGGCCACTCGCCCCCGAACGAGCGGGCTTTGGGCAAAAATTTACCGCCAGTTCCTGGAAGGACAGTGACAAGTGACAAGAAAAAAGCGACTTTTGTTCTCGTCACTCGTTACTGTCTGGCGGGAACTTGTCCCCTCGAAGGGGTTGATGTGTGCCGGCCCGCACTAAGATTTCAACTGTCAGGCGAATTGCTTTGGCGGGACGAATCAAGAGCGGACAAGCGGGAGAGCGTTCCCGGCAGGCGCTTATTCCCCAGATTCCAGGGGCACCGGCTGACAGATTACCGCCGGCAAGGACACCTTTTCCACAGAGGGCGTGTGCCCGAGCCACTGCACGGACAGTTGGGCAAACTGTTGCGGACTGCCGCTGACACCGAATCGGGTGGGCAGGGGCGGGCGGGTGTTGCGCAGTCCCAGCAGCTCCAGTTCGCGGGCGGCGGCGGCCACCACATGCACAGCAGGATCGACCAGCCGCACACTGTCCGGCACAATCGAGCGCAACACCGGCCCTAAGAGGGGATAGTGGGTGCAGCCATAGATCAGGGTGTCAATCTGCTGTTGCAGGAGTGGGGCGAGATATTCTCGGGCCACTTCGCAGGTGTAGGGGTCGTCGATGCGGCCTTGCTCGATCAGGGGCACAAACGTCGGACAGCCGACTTGCCAGACAGCAACCGCCGGGTCCATCTCTAAAATAGCCCGCCGGTAGGCATTGCTGGCAGCTGTGGCGGGGGTGGCGATCACCCCAATCCGGCGACCTTTCTCAACAGCAGCGCGGGCCCCGGGGAGGATGACGCCCAAAATGGGGAGGCTGAACTCAGAGCGCACGGCCTCCAGGGCCAGGGCTGAACTGGTGTTGCAGGCCATAATCACCATTTTGACCTGCTGCTGCACCATCCAGGTGAGAATTTCGCGCACGAACTGCAAAATCTCACCTGGAGAGCGAGTTCCGTAAGGCAGCCGCGCCGTATCCCCAAAGTAAAGGATAGATTCGTAAGGCAGCTGCCGGTAGAGCTCTCTGAGAACGGTGAGCCCGCCTACGCCGCTGTCGAAAATCCCAATTCGGGCGTGTGAGGGTTCCCCACTGAAGGTTTCTGGAGCAAAGATAATAGATGAATTCATTCCGTCTTCTGACTTGTGACGAACGAGAGTTGTGAGTTGAAAACCACGGGTTGTTCCCTCAGCAGACCCTATCTATTTTGTAGGATGTACTGGAGGATACCGCGAGCAATCCCTTCTGCCAATCGCTGCCGGTAAGAGGAATCGGCCAGTCGGGACGCATCAAGAGCGCCGGTGACAAAACCCACTTCCACTAAAACAGCCGGCATAGAAGTCTTGCGCAAGACGTAAAATCTGGCCTGCCGCACCTGGCGGTCGCGAGCGCCGGTGGCTTGCAGAAGGCTGTTGTGGATGGTGCGGGCTAGGCGCTCGCCGCTGGCGTAATAATACGTCTCGATGCCACTGACATCAGGGCGAGTCATATCAATGGCATTGGCGTGGATGCTGACAAACAAATTGGCGTTCACCCGCTCAGCCATCTGCACCCTCGGTTCCAGGTCGATTTCCCGGTCATCCTGTCGGGTCAAAATTGCTTGCACGCCCTGTTGCTCCAGCAGTGCCGCCACCTGTCGCGAGATGTCCATAACAATGTCCGCCTCTTGCAGGCCGCCAATGCCCACCGCACCCACATCTCGCCCTCCATGTCCCGGATCGACAACCACCACGACTCGCCCGCTGGGAATGCGGGGGTACTCGGAAGAGGGATAATTGCTTGTGGGGGCCGGCTGGGAGAGGCTGCCTGCGGGTTGCAGCTGCAGGACTAGCATTTGGGTGCCCGGCTGGTTGATTTCGGTAATCTGCGCCCAGGAGGCCGGTTGGACTTGAATGACGACGGTTTGCGCATCTGCCTGCCGCAGCCGCACGTTTGACACAAAAGTTCTGAAATTTGTGCGGGGGATTCTGACGCGCTGGCCGAGTCGAGCGGAGGGAATTGTAATCTCGTAGAAGCTAGATGACGGGTCCCAGTCGCTGGTGTAGGTGAACGGACCATCAGTCTTGATTAACAGTTGCGAGCCGCCGACGAGCTCGACAGACTCAATGGTGGCGAGTTGACTGTCACTCTGGGTGCGATAGGATTGTGGCTGACTGGCCCGGGTGGAGCCACCGCCTGCGCCTGAGTCTTTGGGCAAGACGATCACTCCGCCCAAGTTGGTTGCTGTTGCCTGCCAGTCGGCGCTGGTGTTGGTGACATTGAGCGTGACGCGAGTCACCGGCGGTGAGGCTTGGATTTGGCTGACTTGCACTTGTGCGATGCCATTGCTATTAACTGCCAAATCGAGCCCTTGCACTTGGGGATTAACGGTCGTCCCCTGCAGGTCTATGCTGACAGTGGCGCGATCTCGACTCCGCTGCACTTGAATATCTGGCTGCTCGCCGCTGGTGCGAATGAACAGTCCATCTGGGGTGGCCCGCACGTTTTCCAGCCGCGTCTGCGCTCCTGCTATGTCTGGCTGCGTCTCCTGGGCCAGTGCCTGTTCTGTATTTTCCAGGGGGGAAAGACTGGAAGCATTCGCTATCGGTTGGGGAGTTGGCAATTGTACAGTCCACTGGTTCGCCGCAGCGCCCCGGAATACGATTTGCTGGGGGTCTAGGGTGTAACCGGGGCTCAGTTCAATCACCAGGCGGGTGGTCTGTGGGTCAAATTGCCCCACCCCCACTCTGGCAATCGCGCCTCCCACCGGCTGACTCATGGGGAGGCGGTTTAGGGTGATACCGGGCAAGTCAATCACCAAACGAGTCGGGTTGGCTATCAGCTGGGCCCTGGGTTGAACGCCGGCTTCCGTGGTAATGTACAGCCGGTTCGCATTTGCGTCAAACCGCCAAGATTGCAGTCTAGCAGCAACGGCTGGAGATGACAGCAAAAATACGGTAGAAAAACTGGGTAGTAGCCAGTGGAATCTCACAACAGCTTCTCCTTGTTCGCTAGCTCACGCGAATTGTCTTTCCCTTGGGGAAAATTAATAATATCGAGCAATGCACCCCCACAGCCTGCCCCCTGGTGCGGAGGCTTCACACAACTTACAACTTAAGACGCTCGTTGAAAAATACCATGACTCGGCTTGAATTGTAGCGTCAAGGGCCCAATTTCTCGCAAATTGGGTTGGCGTGGCAGCAACCGGCAGCAATCTACCTGACATCTGTTTGCAACAACTCACTGAAATATGGCTCCACGTTACTGTTCATGCCGAGCAATCCGCTATCCCAACCAGCCAGTTTCCAGTGAGGCTGGGGCACTCAAGCCGTCCGGGACTGGAGCAAGGGTTGCCGAACCTGCCACACTGCAGGGGCGGGGGGGTTAGGGGCACAATGGGCAAGTTGCAACGACTGAAGTCAGAAGGGAGAAATTTGTTTCCCCCTTCTCGCGGAAAGCCTCTGTCCTTTTGCCAGCCGGTCGAAACCGTTTTCAGCCCCACTCCTGTGCCATCCGCCTAAAAATCCTGCTTTTAGTTCTCATATTACAGTCCTGAGCCTGAGCGTGAAGCTGCCCGCTCCCTGCCTGAAGCTGCCGTTCTCTTCTAGCTCCCCCGATAGCTGGGCGCTGTCAATTTGACTTTCAGCCTGTACCTGACTGCTTGGCGGACGACAAAGGCAGGATGCCGAGATGCCTGACTCTTCTTTCAGCCAGGCTCTCACCGAGCCGCAGTTGCTCAACTGTGCGGGCTGTTGCAGTCGCTGTTTCCAGCGTTCCATCGCGTCTCAGGATATGGCCTGCTTTCTGCCAGAGCCTTTTTTGACCTCTCGCCGCCCTACTTCACCCGCAGGAGAACCGCTCTAGAAAAATTTCCACTTTTAGATCGCTCTCCCATATAGCGTGCCATAATATAGTGTTGTTGGATTGGTTTTGTGAAAGCCGCGCCGCAATCTGAGAGCTTACCGGCAGGCTGGGAGAGACTCCGGAAGTGCCTCAGGGGGTGCTGTCGGGAGCTGTTTTTTCTGCGGCTGTTTCAACGGCTTCGGGCACCGGATCGTAACCACCGGCATGGAAGGGATGGCAGCGCAAGATTCGCTTAATGGCCATCCACCCCCCGCGCCTCGAGCCAAACCGCTCGATGGCTTGCAGTGCGTACTGGGAGCAGGTGGGCTGAAATCGGCAGACGGGGGGGAACAGGGGTGAAATGAACATTCGATAGCCGCGAATTAGCCCCACGAGCAATACTTTCACCTCCTACCTCCTCTTAGTAATTAGAATTAATTGCGGCTGGAACTGGTTTAGCGCTTAATTTCAAACTTCGGCAGCCCTTCGTGCTCCTCCCAATCAAGGGTAACATTTTTGACGATAGCAGATCGGGGCCCCCGGTGACACCAGCGAATCATGGCTTCCACATCTTCCCTGGTTCCTTCAAAGACGGCTTCCACACGCCCGTCGGGAAGATTGCGCACCCAGCCAGTGACTCCCTGCTGGCTCGCCTCATCCAAGGTTGAGAACCGGTAGCCGACTCCTTGCACTCTCCCGGAAACGGTAACGCGGGCGCGGACTGGTTGCGGCGGTGATGGGTTCTGCATTAGTGTGCGGTGACGTTATCTGCTTGCTTTGAATCCGATTTTAATGGTTAAGTAAAGTTTTGGGAAGACTGTCTCATGATCTCTGGGTATCTGGCCAATTGGCCAGCGGTGGGGGCGCTCGCCGAAGAGTGCCGGTGCTGCTGTTTCAACGATTCCAGGTGCAGCCGGCTGGCTAGTGTCAGTTGCTCTGTTGGGGATATATGCGCTGATTGCGCTGCCGGTTGGCTTCAAGCTGGGTTTTCTGCAAGTTGAGCTTTTAAAATCCCGGCGAACGGTTGCCCAGATCCGGGCGGGTTCTTTTCTGATGCCCGGTATATCAGAGGAGCTTTTTTTTCGCGTTTTGCTCCTCCCTCACCCCGCAGAAAATGCTTCCCAGGGGGCGCAGTGGGTTTGGGGTTGTGTCAGGCAAGGCGCTTTTTGTGGGATCCCATCCGCTCAATATTTTCGCAGCTGGACACGACACTATTTTCAGGACTCCTGTTTTCCTATTATCCGCAGCGCTTTTGGGGGTTGCCTGTACTGTGGCGTATCTGCACACCGGCTCTCTGTGGGTGCCGGTGGTGATTCACTGGATAATTGTGGCGGTGTGGCTGGTGTTACTGGGTGGGTACAAAAAGCTGTATCCTTGACTGGGGGAGAAGTGTGCCGGTGGGAATCGCGTTGGGCGTGGGCGGGAACCCCACCCCCGTACCCTTACAAGGGTAGGTTTTT
>CAZJNL010000404.1:0-5311 GCA_964546515.1 uncultured Oscillatoria sp. | reverse complement strand
CCCCGTGTCCCAAGAACACGATAGCCCACTTGTCGGCAACAAATCGTGAGTTAGCCCAATTGAGGTATTCCGCAAAGACTTCCTCACTAGCGCTGTTGGCAGTCTCTAGCTGTTCAACCTCTACCCGGCCTTTTGCGATCGCCCTTCTGGAAAGGTTTTTCGCCCCCCACAAATCCGATTCTACTGCCACAAGGATATTTTCACTCCGCACGCCTTTGGCAAGCATCTCCATGATAGGCTGGCCAAAGCGCCACAGGTTGTTGTCGTAAGGCATCCAGTACAGGATAATCCAGTCAAATCGTTGCTTATCTTTCATGCTGGCAAAAGAACTCTCTGGCGGTTGGGGGTTTAGCAGACTCAGATTAACTGCAAATGAAGCGCTTCCGAAGGCTGCGGATTGAATAAATTTTCTCCGCCTCATATTTTACCATTAAAATTAAAAGGTTTGCCGGCTTTATCGGTGCCTTCAGGGGGAAAGCACCCTACTGCGCTTCTTGGCGTCCTTGGCGTCTACTCTACGGGTAGGCGCAACGCCTAAGCGCTCTGTCGCTAAGAGCGCCCGGCGCAAGCGCCTAAAGCGCTAGCCGCTGGCGCGTCTATGGCGGTTCATCATTAAATTCTGACCCGTACTCAAGCGTGTGGGCTCGCCGGGTGGGGCTAAAGCCCAACTACAAACGGCGTGCGCAGGGGAGTTTAATAATAACGCTAATTTCCCAGCATTTGCAGCTGGTACAAACTCGCATACAGCCCCCCTTGCTGCAGCAATTCTTCATGACTGCCTTGCTCCACCAGCTCACCCCGTTTGAGCACCAAAATCCGGTTGGCATTGCGAATCGTAGAAAGCCGGTGAGCGATGATAATCGCGGTGCGTTCCACCAGCAGCCGGTCGAGGGCGTCTTGAACTAGCGCTTCCGTGCCCACATCCAAACTCGCCGTTGCCTCATCGAGCACCAGAATCCGGGAATTGCGAATCGCAGCGCGAGCAAAAGCTAGCAGCTGTTTTTGTCCGCCAGAAAGATTGGTGCCTCGCTCCCGCAGCTCGGTGTCGTAACCTTGGGGAAGCTGCTCAATAAAACGCGCCACATTTGTTTGCTCGGCTGCTATTCGGATTGACTCGAAGGAATAACTGTCTCCCAAAGTGATGTTGCTTTTGACATCACCGACAAACAAAAAGCCATCCTGCAAAATCACGCTCAGGTGCCGGCGCAATTCCGCCTGAGGCATGTCCCGAATATCAACGCCATCCACAAGAACCCGCCCCTTGCTAGGTTCGTAAAGCCGGCACAGCAGGCGGATAATCGAACTTTTGCCCGCGCCGGTGGGACCGACCAAAGCCACTTTTTCACCCGGACGGATGGTAAAATCCAAGTCTTTGAGGACGTATTCATCTCCCTTGTAGGCAAACCAGACGTGATCGAAGCGGATTTCCCCCGGTTTCTCAGGGAAGTCTGAAGGCGAGCGAGGGGTGCCCGCTACTTCTGGATCGCGGATTTCAACCGGCTCGTTGAGGATGTCGCTGATGCGCTCAATTGCGGTGAAACCGGCTTGCAGAGCGGTGAATTTTTCAGCAAATTGCCGCAAGGGATCGAAAAGCCGCTGGGCGAACAGGATAAACGCTGATAGAGTCCCAAAACTGAGAGATTGCTCCAACAGGCGCACGCCACCCAGCCAGAGTACACCGGCAATCGCCACCAAAGCAATCCACTCCAGCGTCGCGGAGACAGCGGAGTCGTGAAAGATGGTTTTGTCCACCTGTCGCACATAGCGCTGGTTGATGGTGCGAAACAGTTCGGCGTTGAATTGTTCGCGGCGGAATAGCTGCACCACGTTAATGCCGGTGATGTTTTCTTGCAGGGCGGCGTTGAGGGCGGAGAGCTCTTCTCGCGCCCGGTAATTGGCTTTGCGGTACTGCTGCTGGAAGTATATCACCACACCGGCAACCGGCACCAGCATTAGCACTAACATTAAAGCTAGCTGCCACTGCAGGGCAAACATGGTGATCGCAATCACCAGAATCGAAAATAAATCAGTGATAATGCCAATCGCGCCGGAGGAAAACACCTCTCCCAAAGCATCCACATCACTGGTGAGGCGGGTAATCAGCCGCCCCACGGGAGTGCGGTCAAAAAATCGCACCGCCAAAGAGGTGACGTGATCGAACAAATCGTTGCGGATATCGGCGGTAATTTTTTGGCCAACCTTCTGCACCAAATAGGCTTGCAGCGATTCCAGTCCGAGGCGCACTGCTATGGTTAGAAATAGCAAGCAGGTGAGAGCATTCAACCCCCAAGACTGGGGTTTGTCCTGGAAAAAAGCCCAAATATTCGGTTCTTCTTGGCGAAGCAGGGAGATGGCTTGTCCGATGATAATCGGCTGAATGGCACTGGCAACTGACAGCGGCAGCAACAGCAGTATGGAAATTAGCAGAATACGCCCGCTGTGACGGGCATAGGGCACCAAGCGCAGCAACAAGCGCCAGTCGTTTTCGCGCCGGTGCCGGTTTTCACGAGCCTCTGTCAAGGGTGATATGCTAGTCATCTACACTCACTGCAGCAATTTCTGCAACAAAAAAGCACGCCCTCTTAATCTAGCGCATACAGCAGCATTACGGTGCGTGACGCGAAGCCCGTCACGCACCCTACTAATCGATGGATCTGCAGTAGGGTGCGTTCCCTCCCAGGGAACGCACCTTACTAATCCTCCAAGCCGTAGCGTTCCAGAGGAACGCACCCTACTAATTGTTTGACAAAGACTCAATGGAGTATTTCACTTCCGCCAAATTCTTAATGACGATTTCTTCCTTGAGTTTATTGCCCGTACTCTTATCGATAACTTCTCTCCAAATCTCATTCGTCCGATAGGTTTTGTCACTCTCGCGCAAAAAGCGGTGTTCTTTTTCGATGATCTGGTAAGATAGGGGCCACTCTTTGTCGGTGTGAACAGCTCCTTTTAAATGCTCATCTGTTAGCCAGACCCGAAGTTGAAAAGATTGTTCGGTTGGGTTGTAAAAGCGCAAATCGATATAATTGTAAAAAACACTAGCCCCACTGCCAAAAGGCAAGACTCGCCGCTCGTCCGGGAACGGGTCAAAGCTGTGGTGGTGGCGCTCAATCACTTCCAGAGGGGTGTGCAAAACCATCCAATATAACAGGTTAGCTAGCTGGCACAGCCCCCCACCGGTGCCGGTTTTCACATCTCCCTTGGATAATTGTAACCCTTCCACATATCCTTTGGCAGCGGTTGGGTTGCCGACCCGACGCCAAAAGGAAAAAATTTCCCCTGGCTTAATTATCAGGCTGTCTATTGTTTTGTGGGCAATTCCCAGGTTGACAATTTTATTTTCCTGTAACTGGGGATCAGTGCTGCCCATTTGTCTTCGCAGCAGGGATTGGTGCTTGATGCAGCTATAGGGCAAGTTTTCCAAGGACTGTGACTGGGCAAACCGGCTGGCTTGCCAAACATTGGCAGTCCCTCGAAACAGTCGTTTCTGCTGAACGCGCAGGTGATAGAAAATTGGATGTACTTGAGATAGCCGCATGATTTAGGCTCCTTGTTGAAGGCGCTGGGAAATACACACTTTTAGACAGAAGTCAGGAGTAAGCGAGATTTTGCGCACCCTATTTAACCCAAGTTGCTAGTTATGAACCTAAGGCATTTCTATCCCCCCAAACCCCCCTTAAAAAGAGGGGCTTTTATAGTTCCCCCCCCTTTTTAAGGGGCAGGGGGGGAGCTAAAAGGGGGGGCTTTTATAGTTCCCCCCTTTTTCACGGGGGCAGGGGGGGATTGGAGCGAGAACATTCGTGTAGCAGGCACCTTAGATTATTATATCAAACCGCAGCCAGGGTTGCAGCTCGCAGCTGCGAAATCAAATCGCCAATCCCATCGGTGTTGAGGCGGTAGCTTAGGGGATGGGCAACCAGCTGCGCTGTGCTTTCAAACAGCACGGCAATTTCAATTAAGCCGTTTTCTCGCAGGGTGCGACCGCTGGAAACCAAGTCAACTATCGCCTCTGACATGCCGGTGATTGGCCCCAGTTCGACGGAACCGTAGAGGGGGACAATTTCCACCGGCAAGTCTAAGCTGTGGAAGTATTCGCGGGCGCAGTGGACAAACTTGGACGCAACTCGACCGTGGGCCGGCAGTTCTACCGGTCGCCGGTAGGGGCTGGATTCCCTCACCGCTACAGACAGGCGACAGCGGCCAAATTTCAGGTCAGCGAGGTTGGCCACTTTCGGGTTTTTCTCCCGCAGCACGTCATAGCCCACAATGCCCAGCTGGGCTTGGCCATATTCGACGTAAACCGGCACGTCTTGCGCCCGAACTAGCAAAGCTTTGGCAGTGCCGGTGGGATCTTGGATTTGCAGCTGCCGGTTGGATGAATCGAGAAAGGCGCTGAAGTCCAAACCGACGGCTCGCAGCAGCCGGATGCTGTCGGTTAGCAGGGCACCTTTGGGCAATGCGACGGTGAGCATAGGATAATTTTAGGTTTCAGATTTTAGATTTTAGATTGGAAATCCATCCAAAATCCCAAATCCCTAATTGATATGCGCATTCTTCTGGTTGATGATGAGGCTGAACTGACCGATCCGCTGAGTCGGGTGCTCGCCCGCGAGGGGTACAGTGTGGATGTGGCTGGTGATGGCGCAGCTGGCGAACGGCTGGCGCTGCAGGGGGTGTACGATCTGCTGATTCTCGATTGGATGCTCCCGCAGCTGTCGGGGTTGGAGATTTGCCAGCAGTTGCGCAACCAAGGGCGTTTGACTCCTGTACTGTTTCTCACTGCTAAAGATACGGTAGACGATCGGGTGCGCGGTTTGGATGCCGGTGCTGACGACTATCTCGTCAAGCCCTTTGAATTGCGGGAGTTGCTGGCGCGAGTCCGCGCTTTGCTGCGCCGGGGAGCGACGCAAGAGTCTGGTGCCGGCACCCAAAGACTGCGAGTCGAGGATCTGGAGCTAGATTTGGAGAGCCTGCTCGCCTACCGTCGGGAACGGATAATTGAGCTGTCTGAAAAAGAAGGCCGGCTGCTGTAATATTTCATGCGCCACCCGGGGGTTCTGCTCACCCACGCGCAAATTCACCAGCATGTGTGGGGGGATGCTCAGAAACCCAGCAGCAATGTTCTGGCGGCGCAGATTCGCCTGCTTCGCCGCAAGATAGAGGGTGCCGGTGAACCGCCTCTGATTCACACCGTCTACGGCAAAGGCTATCGCTTCGGAGCGCCGGAGAGGTTGTAGTGGGCCGCCCCCGTGAAGGAGCGCCAAGAGAGGAGAGAAAGGATCAGGGTAGCAGGCGATTACTGCCAGTTGGC
>CAZJNL010000403.1:0-5327 GCA_964546515.1 uncultured Oscillatoria sp. | reverse complement strand
GAAAATCCCCAAGGATATCCCTTATCCTCGTTCCCAGCATGAGCTGGGAACGCTATGCAGTCGGATCTGCCGTCGGTGACAATCGTTCATTATTAATGGAGGTGCTATCTTATAATGTATGAGACTGTTGGCGAATTGATATAGGGTTTTACCCCTGGTTGATTAAGTTTTAATAATGAACCGCCAAGACGCCACAGGACGCGGCGGATCGCCCACAGGGTAGAGCGCCAAGAAGGAAGAAGAAAGAAAAAGAGGGATAGAAAAATTAATCCGGGCAATTGACCGGAGCGGCATATTAGAGGCGGGCGACGGGAGTCAATGTGGTGCGTAGCACATCAGGTCGAGCGCCAACAGCATCATGTATTGAGCGCCACGTTCTGCCGGTCGCGCCGCTGGCATAATGCCGGTGAAAAATAAGTCTCCTTTCCCCGACCCAAAACCGGAATAGGCCCACCGGCACCCCCACAGCCAGCCTGCGCCCAGACGCGCTAGGATACCAGATGACAGCAAACCGGCTTCAAGCAGGAGACTCTGAATGTTCCTAGATGAACTGAGCCCAGTTTTCAAAGAACTCACCCAGTATCCCGTTGCCTTCCTGGGCGGCTTCTTCTCGGGTATCCTCCGGCTCAACCTCTCCGACGATCCAGTGAAAAGCTGGCTCGACCGGCAAGCAGGCACTCCCTCCCACACTTCCTCCTCTCGCGACGACAGCAACGGCGGCAGCAGGAGTGGCCCTCAGTCGATTGCCATTGACTGAGGTTCAGTCCGGCTGAAGACAGCTTAGGGCAGGGCCATTTCAGTCCCGCAACCGGGATTTACATAATCTCCGGTTGCATCGCTGTTGTGTGGTAGGGGTGTCCCCAGTACAGCCAAACCCTCCCGGGCAGGGGCGGGGGCGGCCCTAAAACATAAAGTTTTGGGGGCGGGGAAGCCGCCACCCAAAGTTGTGCCAGACCGATTACAGGCGTTGCCTGCCCCACTAACCTTTGCCACCGACAGATGTGTCCTGCTTCCCCGCCCCTGCAGGCGCGAGCTGCGGCGACAGCACCTTCTCCCGGACAAGCAGACTGGGGCAGCGCCCGCACCCCAGCAGTGCCGTAAAAAAATCCGACATCCCCTAGATGTAGTGTATTGCAGGCGGGCTGAGGAACTGCTGAACGAACTACAAGTTTGTAGAGCACAAACCAAAGCAAAATCAAATTTACAAGTTATCATAGGACACAAATAAGTTCAGTTGTATCACTCACGGGTTGAGTTGAAGAAGCCGCTGCCGCCTTTCGTGGGGGCCAAGCTTTGAAATTCATCCTGAGGTGAATCAGACAGCCAAGACTTTGCCTGACCCGCACAGGCAAGATTTTCGTCTGTGCCTCTGAACTTCAGTTGCTCGTTCAGATTTCGTGACCCACATGACCATTTACATCGGAAACCTGTCTTACCAAGCCAACGAAGAAGACTTAAAAGCAGTATTTGCAGAATACGGCCCAGTAAAACGAGTCGTATTGCCGACAGACCGAGAAACCGGGCGGCTGCGAGGCTTTGCATTTGTTGAAATGTCAGACGACGCTCATGAAGATACCGCCATTTCAGAATTAGACGGCGCGGAATGGATGGGGCGGCAGCTGAAGGTGAATAAGGCGAAACCAAAAGAAGACGATCGCCCTAGCGGTCGCCCTAGCGGTCGCAACAGATTCTAGGACGAGCTAGGCTCGCGAGAGCCTCTGCCGGCAAGCCACCAGTCGCTCCTGAGAGCTGCAGTAAAAGACACCCAACAAAACTGAAGCTTGCAATTCTCCCCCTCCCCGTTCACCGGGAGGGGGTTGGGGGGTGAAGTTCCTCTCAAGTGATATAATTTCCGCTCGCACCGGTTTTGTATCTATATGCTTGTAGGGGCAGGACGCTGTCGCTGCGGTTCACTAGAAATGTATCGGGGAAGCGGAGGATATTTATAAACACGTTACAACACAGGGAAGGAGCTTTCATATTTTTCGTTGTCTCAGAAAGATTGCCTGCTTCCCCGCCCCTGCGGGTCATGTTTTGCCATCTCCCATCCCTCCATTTTACCATCTGCCTATTTCCCCATCTCCCCATCTATACAAATTAATAGTAATCAGCCTGACGCGATCTTAGTGATCTCAACTGTCCCTGTTTTCAGCTCTCTTGTGCTGCGTAGGGGCATGCCACCCACGGAGACTGCCCCCTGTCACGCTGTAGTGGGGTGCGTTAATAACGCACAGAGCGGCTGGTGCGGCGCAGCCATTGAGAACCGCAGCCAGTCCCCAAGGCAGCATTTCAGTGCTTGCAGTGGATGAAAATTTCTCCTCCCTATCCCCCCCGCCCACTCTGCGGATACTGGTGGCGAATCCATGAAGTGCTACGCACCACAAAAGCTCCCGTCGCACGCCTCTGATATCATCTCCGGTCAATTGCCCGCAATTAATTTTTCTGTAACTCTTCCTGTTTCTTCTCCCTTCTTGGCGTCCTTGGGGGAAATGCGGTTCACTACCCTCGGTCAATCAATCAGACGTAATATTCCCGCTCCTCTCGACCTGAGTTCTCGCCCGTGCGCGTGGTGGGGATTGACCCATATCAATTCGCCAACAGTCTCCTCTGCGGGGCGAGGGAATGCTGCGCTGCAAAACCGGCACGCACCTCCCACAATCCAAGCATTAAGAGGATTGATTTATTGCTCAACTTCTGCTTTTTGACTTGATAAGCAAAGATACTCAACAAAAATCGCGAACATTCTTTAGTTCGCATAAAATTAACAGCCCGTCTAGAAAATAGCTCCCTAAGATAGTAAGTGAGGGACGACCGGCAGAGCAGCCCTGCGCTGCGCTGCGCGACCGGCGGCGGTTCCCCTCCAAAACGAAGCGCCACCATAGACAGGGAGGACAAAACAATGGCAGACAACTATCAGCCGTCTTCGTCGGAACACGCCCTGGATAGGGATTGCACAACCCTGTCCCGTCACGTCCTGCAGCAACTCCAAAGCTTCTCAGCTGACGCTCAAGACCTGAGCGCCCTGATGAATCGCATTGCCCTAGCGGCTAAGCTGATTTCTCGCCGCCTCAGCCGGGCTGGGTTACTCGAAGGCGTGCTGGGATTCACCGGCGAGGTGAACCTGCAGGGAGAATCCGTCAAAAAGATGGACGTGTACGCCAATGAGGTGTTTATCTCCGTCTTCAAGCAAAGCGGGCTGGTGTGTCGTCTGGCGTCGGAGGAAATGGAAAAACCCTACTACATACCAGAAAACTGCCCCATTGGACGCTACACCCTGCTCTATGACCCGATAGATGGCTCTTCCAACCTCGATATCAATCTCAATCTGGGCTCCATCTTCTCGATTCGCCAGCAAGAAGGTACGGATGAGGATGGCGCAGCCCTCGACCTGCTACAGCACGGGCGCAAGCAAATCGCCGCCGGCTACATCCTCTACGGGCCCAGCACCATGCTCGTCTATTCCATAGGCAAAGGAGTGCATTCCTTCACCCTAGACCCCAGTTTGGGTGAGTTTATCCTGTCGAGCGAAAACATCCGGGTTCCCGAACACGGTTCCATTTACAGCGTCAACGAAGGCAACTTCTGGCAGTGGGACGAATCGATCCGGGACTACATCCGCTACGTCCACCGGCATGAAGGCTACACCGCTCGCTAT
The DNA here is from genome assembly GCA_964546515.1 of uncultured Oscillatoria sp. Taxonomy (GTDB): domain Bacteria; phylum Cyanobacteriota; class Cyanobacteriia; order Cyanobacteriales; family Oscillatoriaceae; genus Oscillatoria. The sequence continues at coordinate 1,672 of CAZJNL010000403.1, read as the reverse complement.
GGCGGAGCCCTGGTGGGAGACTTCCACCGCATCCTCTTACTCGGCGGCGTGTTCTTGTACCCCGGTACGGTCAAAAAACCGGAAGGCAAATTGCGCCTGCTCTACGAAACGGCTCCTTTGGCCTTTTTGATTGAGCAAGCCGGCGGACGGGCCAGCACCGGCACCCAAGATATCTTGGACGTTGTGCCAGACAAACTCCACGCCCGCACCCCCCTGATCGTCGGCAGCAAAGACGATGTGTCTCTCGTCGAGTCCTTCATTCGCGAGCGAGCCGAGGAAAAAACAGTCAGCCTCACAAAGTAATGAGTGATGAGTGACTTCCCACCTCATTTCTTAGGGCAGGCACGGGGGCCTGCCCCTACTGACCCTAACTTGTATAACTTAACTGAACACAACTATGGCAGACAATCTTCTGTTGCAGATTGAAAAAGAATACGGTCAGAGCATCTGGATGGATAATTTGAGCCGCAATATTATCCAGTCCGGGGAACTCAAAGAGCTGATTGCCAGCCGGGGAGTTGTGGGAATCACTTCCAACCCAGCCATTTTTGAAAAAGCCATCGCCGGCAATGTCATCTACGACGCCGATATCGAAACAGGCATCCGCGCCGGCAAATCCGTGCAAGAAATTTACGAATCGCTGGTGTTTGAAGACATTCGCAACGCCTGCGACATTTTGCGCGGCGTCTATGACGAAACCGGCGGGCTGGACGGATACGTCAGCATTGAAGTGCCGCCTTCCTTGGCCCGCGATACCGAAGGCACGATTCGGGAAGCTCTGCGCTACTACCAAGAAATAGGCCGGGACAACGTGATGATTAAAATCCCCGGCACCCCCGAAGGCTTGCCGGCAGTCGAGCAAGTCATCAGCGAAGGAATCAACGTCAACATCACCCTGCTGTTCTCCGTGCAGAGCTATGTGGACACCGCCTGGGCTTACATCCGGGGTCTGGAAGCTCGCGCAGCCGTTGGTAAGGATATCTCCAACATCGCTTCCGTCGCCAGCTTCTTCATCAGCCGCATCGACAGCAACGTTGACGCCCAGCTTGACAAGATGATTGCGGCAACCGGCGATCCACAACAGAAAGCCCAGCTCAAGCTGCTCAAAGGCAAGTTGGCCATCGCCAACGCTAAAATTGCCTACCAGAAATATAAAGAGATTATTCAGAGCGAGCGCTGGCAAGCCCTAGCGGCCAAAGGTGCCAAAGTCCAGCGACTGCTGTGGGCGTCCACCAGCACCAAAAACCCCGAATACAGCGACGTGCTCTACGTTGACGAACTCATCGGGCCAGACACTGTAAACACCATGCCGCCGGCAACTATTGAAGCTTGCGCCGATCACTGCCATGTGGCCAGCCGCATCGAAACCGGTGTGGAAGAAGCGTACCAGCTGGTGGAAACCCTGACCCAGCTGGGCATCGATCTGGATCGAGTGATGGCAGAACTGCTGGAAGACGGGATTGTGAAATTCATCCAGCCGTTCGACTCGCTGATCAAATCCCTGGAAGGGAAAGTCAAGCAGCTGCAGCCGGTGTGATCTCCCCCGCCGTAGGACAGGCGTCTCGCCTGTCCATAACAAGATAGAGAGTAGGTTGTCTTATTGACGCCTAGCAGGCCGGAGAAAATTTGTCTACCATTGGTACACAAAGGCCAGCCCGAAAATGTCAAGTCC
>CAZJNL010000402.1:0-5358 GCA_964546515.1 uncultured Oscillatoria sp. | reverse complement strand
CAACAGTCTTAACCTCGCCCAACTCGCTGCGAGCAATCCTGTGAGCGGTGGCATCTACGAATACGGCTACAAGTATTTAACGCCCAGCCTTGGTTTTACTGGAGGATGGATCTATCTTTTAAGCAAAGTTGCGGTAGCGGCAACGGCTGCCTTAGGGTTTGCTGGGTATTTACTGAACGCCACTGGTTGGGGTGAGAGCCATTTTTTAGTCCCGGTAGCGGAAGCCGCCGTATTTCTCATCACCTTAATTGTGCTGGGAGGGATGCAGCGCTCTAAGGTGTCAACTATCGCAGTTGTATCTGTCACCGTTTTTTCGCTACTTTTCTTGATTGTTGCCGGTTCATTTGTCCATTTCCCTGAAGGGTTTGACAATTTGCTCTTTTCGGGTAAAAACTATAATAACTAGCTGCCAAACTTTCTCCATTGTGTGGCCTTAATGTTTGTTTCCTACAATGGCGCTGCTCGCATAACTATGGTAGGGGAAGAGATAGTAGATCCGCGAAAGAATATACCCAAAGCGGTTATGCTGACGGTGATTCTTACCCTGCTGCTTTATCTGGGAGTGGCAGTGGTGAGCTTGGGTTCAATTGGAGCGGAAGCTTTTAGTGCGGCGACAGCAGAAACAGCAGCGCCTTTGGAAGTGGTAGCTGAGAGCTTTGGCATTCCTGGTGCTGGAAGCATTTTGGCTGCCGGTGCGATCGCTTCCATGCTGAGTATATTGCTGACTACTGTGCTAGGTGTGTCTCGTTTGCTGTTAGCAATGGGAAGGCGTGGGGATATGCCCAGTTTTTTTGCGCAACTGAACATTTCGGGGACAACACCCTACTGGGCGGTGATATTTTTAGGCACTGCGCTCGCCCTTTTAGTTTTAACCGGCGATGTGAAAACTACTTGGTCGTTTGGTACATTTGGCGCTATGTACCGGTGTGTAATTGTCAGTCTAGCAGCGCTGCGCATGAGTGATGAGGAGCGGCTTTACCCCAAATGGGTAAGTTGGGTGTCTCTATTTTCTGGCTTATTTCTAGCTTTCTGGGTAGAGTGGTATGTCTGGTCAATTGGGCTGGGATTAATTGGAATTGGTTTAATTTGGCATTGGGTAGCTCACAGGATTAAATCAGCAGCAGAGGTTAAGCTGGCAGAGTTTTGAGCGCCGGCGATCGGGGAACTGGTTAATTTTATCACCGGCAATCCGATCGGACTGTTGGCGAATTGATCGGCTGTCTTACAGCACCCTATACCCCTCCTCGTTGACGGGGAGGGGAGATTGTTCCTCATTGTTCCTAGTTTCCTCGTTCCCCTGCTCCTTATGGGAGACGCCTATTTTTCGGCAGATCCGACATCTCTCTAACCTATTAAATGTTACGCTTTTAATCTCCTTGTCCCTTGAAAGTCGGCGGAGCCGAGAGAGGGGCGGCGGTAGCCCCTCTGAATATAATCGATATGCTGGGCTTAATTGCCTGGTTTTCCGCCGATTTATGGCGGCCAATGTTTAATTTACATTCCCATTATTGAGTAACCCGCATCTACATAAATAACTTGCCCTGTGATTCCACTGGCTAAGTCACTGGCGAGAAAAGCCGCCGTGTTGCCAACTTCTAAGGCAGTCACATTGCGACGCAACGGAGCAACTTTCTCACAATGTTGAAGCATATCGTCAATTCCAGCTATAGCTGATGCTGCCAGAGTCCGAATGGGACCCGATGAAATGGCATTGACACGAATATTATGGGAACCAAGTTCTGCGGCTAGGTAGCGAATATTCATTTCTAAAGCAGCTTTGCAAATACCCATGACGTTATAATTAGGAATGACACGAACACCGCCTAAGTATGACATGGCAATAATGCTACCGCCTTCAGCCATTAAGGGTTGAGCGGCTTTACTGATGGCAACCAAAGAGTAGGCACTAATATCTAAAGCCTCGGAAAAGCATTCTCTGGACGCACTGCTAAATTTGCCTGATATCCCTTCTTTTCGAGTAAAGGCAAGAGAATGAATCAGAATATCAAGCTGGCTCCAATTTTCTTTGACTGTCTCAAAGGTGGTTTGAATTTGATTCTCGTCAGCTACGTTACAGGGAACGAGAAAGTCATAGGAAAAAGATTCAATTGCTGCTTCTACTTTTGGTTTAAAGCGTCCTTTGCCGGTAGGATCGGGGAGGTAAGTGAAGCCGAGGGTTACACCTGCTTGCTGGAGTTGTTTGGCAATGCTCCAAGCAATAGAGTTTTGGTTTGCCACACCTATAATGAGAGCCTTTTTATTGGTGAGATTGAGTAGCATAGTGGCTGTCTCCTGATTTGCTGTTTAGCTGTTCCTTAATGATGGCATAAAAGCCGCGTTATCACTTACGGTTTTTGGGTTTTTCTGATTTGTTCATTGCAGAAAATATTGAAAATGCGAGCGGCGCGATCTACAGCTCTAAAAGTGGGAATTCCAGATTCTTTGAAAAGTTGCGCCATTGGCTCGTAAAGAACTCCTCCATCTACTACAATAACCCAAGCTTTATCAGTTTTTCTCCATAATTGCACTAGGCGCACAGGTAAAGAACTTTCTTGAAATATGTCTTCAGCATGGGTGGAACTGGGGGCTAAAGTGCTTAATACCCCCACGACGGGGACGCAACTAATAATTCCTACATCAATATTTTTATCTTGCAGAACGGCTTCTATTGTTTCTGCATAAGGCTGATCGCTCATGATTCCAGTCACATCCACAGGGTTGTGTATATCTATGATGTTCTCCAGTTTGCAGGTTTCAAATATTGAAGTTAGCTGGGAAATTGTTGCCATTTCAAAGCTCGCAAAATCAAAGTTACCCAAGTTATCTGCTGTGGCTACATTAATAAAACCGGCATTAGAGATCCCGGCCAAACGAAGACCTCTTACTTGCTTAATGCTAAGCATAGCAAACACCTCTATCAGCTCTTCAAAATCCGCAATACTTTCTACAACAATTGCTCCAGCATTTTTAGCCATTTCTCGAACAACTGCATAATCTCCGGCAATAGAAGCAGTGTGACTTGCAGAGGCTTTAGCTCCTGCCACAGTACGGCCCGCTTGATAAAAAATAACCGTTCTACCGCTGCTGGTGATTTCTTTTACAGCTTTAAAAAATTTCAAGCCATCAAGTAGCTTAAAGCCTTCCATATAAACTGCGAACACTTCGATTTCCGGATCTTCTTTCAGATAATTTAAGAAATCGCCCACTGTCAAATCCATTTGGTTACCCAAAGAAATAACATATTTGGGATTGATAGAAACTTTGCTAGCTTTAGAGCAAGCAAAACCACCACTTTGAGAAATCAGTGCCACAGGATGTGTTTGCTTGCGATCGAAAGGAAGCTTGTACTGAGGAATAAAAAAAGTATCGTAGTTACCTGGTTGAGAGCGAATTCCTAAACAGTTTCCGCCATTAATAATAGGCCCATACCAGCCACTTTGACGAGAAGTTAAAAGTAAGGAACGGATCTTGGCTACAGTTTCTTCTGTGCCAGTTTTTTCTTCTAGCCCTCCTGCGATGACAATAATGCTTTCAGCTTTTTTATGGCTGACTATTGTTTCTAGTATGGGAGGAAATTGAGCGGCTGAAAGACTGAAAACAAATAAATCTACTGTTCCTGGTATTGATTCCACATTGGGATAGCACTTGCAGCCTTCTATGGTTTCAGTTCCAGGCTTGACAACATAAATTAAATCTCGATTGAAGCCACTTTGAATGATATTATTCAAAATAATATGGCCAACGTTTAGACTTTCTGAAACCCCTATGATGGCAATAGATTCAGGCTTTAAAAGATTCCTGATTTTATAGATTGGGCGCTCAACGGGTAGCTGGGGATTACTTGCCGAAATTTTAACAAGGACATCAAGGGGAATAAGCGTGTTGTGAGAAATGACAAATGGGTTCACCTCAAATTCTGAAATTTCTTCCGGAACTAAAACTGTAGCTAATTCAACAAACTTCATTAAGACATCAATGATTTTTTCGAGATCGAGCCTGGGTTTTTGTCCTCTAAGCTCTCCAGCGATTAAGCTAGTAATAGCTACTTGTCGAATTTGCTCCTCTAAGTTTTGACGATTTACCAATTCAGGAGAGATAATTGCCACATCACGTCCCGAAATGAAATTTTTAGCTAAGAACTCTGTGTATATCCCTCCCGCTCCATAGGTGACAACAGGACCACAATCTTGAGTCCAGCGCATACCAATTAAAATTTCGCCTCCCAAAGTGGCATCATAGGGGATAAACTCATTAATGGTAAATCCTCTAATATCTGCGTTTTGAAACTTTTGCTCCCAAGAAGCGAGGGTTTCTTGAATTACTCTGGCATCCTTCGGCAAAATTTTCACGCCCCCCACATCACTTTTATGCAAAATTTGCGGCGAGACAATTTTGACAACAACTCTGTCTTGAGAGAACTCAGCTAGATCGATAGCCGAGAAATCTTGAATATTCTTCAAAAAGACGTAGCGAGGGATAGGAATACCCATTGCTTCTAAAACAGCCATCCCTTCCGGTTCTAACAAAAATTCTCTGCCATCTTTTTTCGCATCCTGTAGCAGTGCGGTAATTTTTACAAAATCTATCGCTGACATAGTTTTCTTTCCTTGCTTGAGCTTGTTTAGACAAATTTGAGTAACACCGCCTGCTGAGAGTATGAGTTGTTGGGTATGATTATAGCATACTCCAACAACTTGCAAGTAGAATGACAAGAGTTATAACATCAGGTTTTCAAACACTCCTGCCGCCCCCATGCCACCACCAATGCACATACTACAAATCCCGTAGCGAACGCCGCGCCGTTTCATTTCATAAAGTAGGGTGGCAGTTAACTTCGCACCTGTGCAACCTAATGGATGTCCTAGAGCGATAGCCCCGCCATTGACGTTGACAATTTCTTCATTGAGTCCCAATTCGCGGATGCAAGCAAGTGCTTGAGCAGCAAAGGCTTCATTTAACTCAAATAACCCAATATCTTTGAGATCCAAACCAACTCGCTTGAGAACCTTGGGAATCGCAGCTATTGGCCCAATTCCCATAATTTCTGGAGCCACACCAGCCACTGCATAACCTAACAATCGAGCCATTGGTTGTACGCCTAGCTCTTTAACTTTTTCCTCACTCATCACTACAGTAGCAGCAGCACCGTCAGACATCTGAGAAGAGTTACCCGCCGTCACCGTACCATTGGATCGGAACACAGGTCGCAAACTTGCTAAACCTTCCAAAGTGGTGTCTGCCCTTGGCCCTTCATCACTCTGGAAAACCTTTTCAAATGACTGAGTTTCACCGCCTTTATACAAGGTTTCTTTAAAGGTGAACATCACAATTTCTTCCTGAAATTTTCCCGCTTGAATT
>CAZJNL010000401.1:0-5362 GCA_964546515.1 uncultured Oscillatoria sp. | reverse complement strand
CGGATCGCCGGCTGCCATGTCTCGGCTCGCTCTGAGCCTTCAAAAGCCCGCTCGTGCGCAGTCGCACAAAGCGCGGGCGCTGCCACAGACCGGCGGCCTCAGGCGCGATTGCGCCGCTCATCCCTGTATCCTTAGTAGGGGTGGTATCCTATCCAGTTGCAGCCTCATTCTCAATAGTCTGCGACAATTGAGAACACAAGTTCAGCCAACTTTGCTTTTCTCGCCTCCATGCCAGTCATCCCACACTATCCAAATCTCTTTGAAGATTATCAGACCTTATACCAGTTTCTTGTAGAATTGCAGAAAAATTCACTTAAAACAAAGCTGGATACAATTGTTAGCATCTCTTTAGAAATTCAGCCGGTTGACCCGCTGGCGGTACTGCATGCGTTCGCTGAGCCAAATCAGCTGATATTTTACTTGGAAAAAGCCAGTCAAAGTCAAGCTGTCGCGGCTGTTGGCTCGGCGCTGCATTTAACAGTAGAAGGGGAACAGCGCTTCGACCGCGCCCAAGATTTTATTCGCTCATGTCTCGCTCACACGCTGGCCACCGGCCCCCTGCACCTCCCCTTTGCTGGGCCTAACTTCTTCTGCAGCTTCACGTTTTTCGAGCCGAACCGGCCAGAGGGTTCGACCTTTCCACCTGCCACTGTCTTTTTACCGCGCTGGCAGGTGGCTCGTCGGAACAACCGCTGTGTTTTAGTGGCCAATTCTCTGATTAATTCGGAGGTAAATATAAGTTTATTATCTCGCAATATATGGCAAAAATTAGGGCAAGTTAATGCCGTTAAGCAAAACCTATTAAAGGCGGGCGACAGCCGAGATAAACTTATCAAAAAATCGGTCAATACGCCAGATAATTTTGAAGGCGCTGTTCGGTCTGCATTAGACTCAATACAAGCCAATCAGTATAGAAAAATCGTCCTCGCCCGGGCCATTGATGTAACTTCACAAACCCCGTTTCATATCTTCCATTCCTTAAATCAGCTGCGCCGGCTCCATCCGGATTGCTACATCTTTGCCACCGGCAACGGCAAAGGCCAGACCTTCATCGGTGCCAGTCCAGAACGCTTAGTCAGCCTTCACGACCGGCATCTAACCACAGACGCCCTCGCCGGTTCAGCGCCACGGGGCAAAACCCCAGCTGAGGACGACGATTTGGCCCAGGCTATGCTCAACAGTGAAAAGGAGCGGCGCGAGCATCAGGCTGTAATTGATTTTATCGTAGAGCGCCTGTCCCATCTAGGTCTGGCACCCCAGCTGTCCTCACCGGCACGCCTGCTGCAACTGGCCAACATCCAGCATTTATGGACACCCATCCACGCTCGGGTGCCGGCAGAGATTTCCCTTTTAGACATTGTGGCCGAACTCCACCCCACCCCAGCAGTTGCCGGTGTCCCCAGGGATATCGCCTGTCAGGAGATTCGCCGGTACGAAACCTTCGATCGCTCCCTGTACGCCGCACCCCTGGGTTGGCTGGATCACCAAGGCAACGGTGAATTTATCGTCGGAATTCGCTCGGCAATCATAGACGGCTGTCGCGCCAGACTCTATGCCGGTGCCGGTATCGTTGCCGGTTCCGCTCCCGAAAAGGAACTGGCAGAAATCCAACTCAAACTCCAGGCACTTCTCAAAGCCTTAGTCTAGCAGCCCGGGCAGTTGAAATCGCCCGCACAAAAGCCCGCATAAACCCGCTTAATAACTTCTCACCCCCTCTTTCCTCCTCGCGATTCGTGCGTCCTCTGCGGTTCATTCCCCCAAATGCCCCTTGATTTTCGCAACACCAACACCCTCTGGGCTTCCATCTTAGTCGAGACATTACAGCGCCTCGGCTTAACCACCGCCGTCATCTGTCCCGGTTCCCGCTCTACCCCCCTAGCGATTGCCTTTGCCAGACACGACAAAGTAGAAGCCATTCCCGTCCTCGATGAGCGCTCCGCCGGCTTCTTTGCCCTGGGGATAGCTAGACAAAAAGCACAACCTGTGGTAATAGTTTGCACCTCCGGAACAGCAGGGGCCAATTTCTACCCAGCTGTCATAGAAGCCAGGGAGAGTCGGGTTCCCCTGCTGGTGCTGACAGCAGATCGCCCCCCGGAATTGCGCGATTGCCATTCCGGGCAAACGATTGACCAGGTGAAATTATATGGCTATTACCCCAGCTGGCAAACCGAGTTAGCCACACCCTCCCTGGAAATGTCCATGCTGGCTTATCTGCGGCAGACGGCGATCCACGCTTGGGAGCGTTCCCTGTTTCCTGTTCCTGGCCCAGTTCATCTCAATATTCCCTTTCGCGATCCCCTCGCGCCGCTTCCCCAACCGGCAGCCGGTGCCTTGATGTCCCAATTTCAGCCAGAGGATTTCTTTGGCGCGGTGTCACCCTTGTTGAGCCGGTTGGAGGTCAGGACTGAAGTCCTTACTGCAAACTTAAAGGAGGAATGGCTGGGATGTGAGAGGGGGATTATTATCGCGGGAGTTGCCCAGCCACAGCAGCCACAAGAATATTGTCAGGCGATTGCCCACCTTTGCAAATCTTTAGGGTGGCCGGTTCTGGCTGAGGGGCTGTCGCCGGTGAGAAACTACGCCCAGCTGAACCCTTATGTCATATCTACCTATGACCTGATTCTGCGCAACCGGCACCTGGCACAGCAGCTGAAGCCGGCAGTGGCGATCCAAGTGGGGGACTTGCCCACGAGTAAGGAACTGCGAACCTGGCTGGAGTCAACCCAGCCGCGCCGGTGGGCGATTGATCCCAGCTACGAAAACCTCGATCCCCTCCACGGCAAAACAGCCCACCTGCGGATGTCCGCAGTAGAGACGCGACTCGGCGCTCTGCAAAATAGAAAAGTCGGATTTGCATGCAGCGAATATCTCCAGTTGTGGTATAATGCCGAAGCCAAAGTCAGGGCAGCGGTTGACGGGACGATGGCGGCGATGGAGGAGATAATTGAGCCGAAAGTCGCCTGGTTGCTGTCGCAGGTGCTCCCACCGGCAACCCCGGTATTCATTGCCAACAGCATGCCGGTGCGCGATGTGGAGTTTTTCTGGGCACCCAATAATTCTGGAATTCAGCCGTATTTCAATCGGGGCGCTAATGGGATTGATGGCACGCTATCCACAGCTTTGGGTGTGGCCCACCGCAATCAAAGCAGTGTGATGCTAACAGGAGATTTAGCCCTGTTGCACGATACGAATGGGTTTTTGCTGAGGAATAAGTTTGTCGGGAACCTGACGATTGTTGTGATTAATAATAATGGTGGCGGGATTTTTGAGATGCTGCCTATCGCTCAGTTTGAACCGCCGTTTGAGGAGTTTTTTGCTGCGCCGCAGGATATTGATTTCGCTCAGCTGTGCTGCACTTATAATGTGGGGTATAAGTTGATTAGTTCTTGGGAGCAGCTGGCGCGGCTGTTGAATCCTCTGCCTGAGAGGGGAATTCGGGTGTTGGAGGTGAGGACAAGTAGGAAGGCGGACAGCCGGTGGCGGCGGGAGAATTTAGGAAAGTTTGCGGGGTGAGGATTTGAACCGCCAAGACGCAGAGGTTGTGTGGAGACGCGACATGTCGCGTCTCTACAAGATGCCGGATTCAAAAGTGGGATGATCCTTAGGGGGAGAGCCAGGATTCCACCGGCAATTCCCTAACTTCTCGCATCCTCTGAAAATCTGTATCTGCGGAAACGATGGTTAGTCCGTTACGCAGGGCAATGGCAGCAATCCATAGGTCATTGTCGCTAATCCCCAGGTCTTGAATTCGGGTCTGCCGGCGCTTTTTTCTTTCTTTGGGGCCGAAATAAGCGATGATTGCGGAATTGACCGTAGATCTCAGCGGTTGCACTATCCAATGGATAGATTTGGATTCCTTGAAGAAAGGCTTGCACCCGCGTCAGATTAGCAGTTTTTCGTTCGGAATTTTCTGCCATGAAAATGAGTTCCCCGCGAACGATAACGCAGGTAGCCACTGGGAGGTTGCCTTTTTCTTGCAGTCGGCGAAGCACAGCAGGATTTCCTTCCATCAGGAGGCTGCAGTGGTTGGTATTGAGGAGGTACACTTTTATAACTCCAGCTGAGAGCGGGTTTCATAAACAAGGCGAAGGCATTCTTGGAGGTCATCTCCTTCCCAAGTCCCTGCGTACTTCAAGAGAGACTTGGCGGTAGAGGGAGGAGGGGACTGGGGCGTTTCAGCAGAGTTAGGCTGCGGTTCCTCGGAGAGAACGGTAACGCGAAGTCGGCGACCGGCGAGTTCTGGGGAGTGGGTGAGGATTTCTTCCCAGGTTCCTTCTAGTTCTAGGGGTTGTGAGGTCATCTGGTTTCCTCCGGGAATTGTCTGATTAGTTTTATTGTAGCGCCAGCGATATTAACTGTTGCCGGCGGGTTTTATTGGTGTAGCGGCTTGGGGGTGGGCAGAGTGCCGGTGCAATCACTCGCCCGAAATAGCAGAACATCACTGATAATTTTGTCGGTCAACCACATTCCCTTGCTGAGAAGCCTCGCGATGACTGGTGCCACAGAGGGGAGATACCCTGCCTGTTTTGCCTTGACCAAAACGCGCCCGGGTGCCGATGTACTTCAATCTAGACAAATCAGCGATTCGCCGCGCCAACCGGTCGTCAAAAATAAGGAGACTGTCAGGGCATCAAATAAATCTCTCGTGCCATCATATTTCAGCTCATCCCCAACGCCTACAATCAGATATCCCGTTTGGCCAGCCTACCAAAATTTCCGTTAGTCAGTGACAGAATATCCCTGATAAGCTCATTCCGCTGCCGCTTCTGATAATCTTCACCGGGAGGATAGATTTTGTGCAGTTTCCGTTTGAAATCTAGCTTTAACCCTTCTGGCTGGCCGATCAGCTGTCGAAGTTCCTGGCTGTCCACAGGTGATATCCGCGTTGAGCGCCCTCTCCGATTTCTGCAAGCACTTTTATTTATGGTAGAGCTTAGCTGCCACCGGCAATCCCTCCAGGCACACACCGGCATCGGGAGCATCCCATTTTTGGAATCCCCCTCACCCCCAACCGAATTCTTTATTTTTCCCCCCTCTCCCTTCATCGGCGTTGGGTGAGGGGGGTGAGGGGGTGAAAATCTTTGCAAAAAGGGGATGCTCCCCCGGCATAAATTCCACCGGCATTACCGCTAACTCGCCCCAAAGTCAGTGACTCACATCACAAAGCCGGCAGCATCTCAATCACAGATCCACCCAGATTCCACTCACTCAGCCGGCAGGGAATTCTCACAAAGCATCAACCTCATCAATCACCGGCCTCTATCAAGCAATCTCGCACACTAATAATGGCGAGTTCACTGAGTCGGATGCAATCTCAAGTGGGTTTTGGTCAAGTTACACTCGAGCAAGTCGTAGAGCGGAT
>CAZJNL010000400.1:0-5372 GCA_964546515.1 uncultured Oscillatoria sp. | reverse complement strand
GCGCTAACCTACCGTAGGACAGGCGTCTCGCCTGTCCCAAATCAGACGTAGGACAGGCGTCGAGCCTGTCCCAAATCAAACGCAGCACAGGCGTCGAGCCTGTCCCAAATCAGACGCAGCACAGGCGTCGAGCCTGTCCCAAATCTGGCGCAGGCGTCGAGCCTGTCCGAAAAGGCTGACACCTAAAAACAATGGAGAAACGAATTCTAGGATTAGATCCGGGGTTAGCCACTCTAGGATTTGGGGTGATTTCCTGCCTGATTGATAAATCAGGGACTCACGCCGTCTCCGCAATAGATTTTGGCGTCATTCAAACGCCGGCTAAGCAGGAAATTGGGCAGCGGCTTTGTACCATATACGAGGATTTACACACATTAATTGACCAGATACAACCTGACATAGTTGCAGCGGAGAAACTGTTTTTCCACCAAATGGGAAATACAATTTTGGTGGCGCAGGCGCGGGGTGTGATGGTGCTCGTGCTGGCGCAACACAAATTGCCGCTCGTGGAATTTAGCCCCCCGCAAATTAAGCAAGCGCTCACCGGCTCCGGGAATGCGGATAAGTACGAGGTGCAGCAAGCGGTGGCGAGGGAGTTGAATTTGCAGCAAATTCCCAAACCGGATGACGCTGCAGATGGGCTGGCAGTGGCGCTGACGGCGTGGTTCCAGCGCTAAGAGACTGTTTATAAAGTGGCCCAGAAACCGGAGAAACCCGTATCTTTAAGAATACGGGTTTCTTTGCTCTTTGAGAAACCCGGTGTCTTGCAAAAACTTTCTCTCCAATAGCCCTCCCTTACCGGCTCAACTCCTTCTCAATCGCCCCCACCAATTCCGGCGAGTCAGGCTTGACACTGCTGCGAAAACGTGCTATTATCTCACCCTGCTTGCCAACCAAAAACTTCTCAAAATTCCAAGACACATCGCCGGGAGGATTGACAGCTTGAGTCAGGCGGGCGTAGAGCGGATGCTTCTGACCGCCCACAGCGTGTACCTTATCAAACAGCTCAAAACTGACGCCATAATTTTTACTGCAGAATTGCACAATCTGCTCGTTGGTTCCGGGTTCCTGCGCCCCGAAATCATTGCAGGGGAAACCCAAAACCCTCAGTCCCGCGTCCTTGTACTTCTGGTGCAACAGTTCGAGACCGGCATACTGGGGCGTGTAGCCGCAGTAGGAGGCCACATTGACAATCAGCAGCACATTGCCGGCATACTCACCGAGCTGCTTTGACTCACCTTGGATCGTCTTTACTGTAATATCGGAAACCGTGTTACTCATTTTCAGTACCATTCCTGCTTGCTGCCAAATCTAGTATAGAAGCGGGAGCAGGCAAAAAAAAGAGTCAGCCCGTCTTAAAAATAGCAGGACACTGCCGGCAGCAGTGAGGGGGAGAGAAACTGGGGACGGGGGCTAGGGCGGGGACACCCCTGGGGGGAACCCCGCCCCCACTACAAACAATCGCTATACCAGCGGAAATAATATAAGATATTATTTTGTGTTAGCATTTCCAGCTGGGTTGAAAATATTCAGGGATTTCAGGCTATCGTGCGAGAAAATCTGAACTGGCACCAGCACCTCACATTCTTCGATAGCATAAAAAAACAAACAGCACTTAAACCGAAGCTTTTCAAGAGAGAACATCTCAGCAGAGCAACCCCTTGGTGCATCTTCGACGTTAACTCCTCGTCAATGTCCCACAAAGCCGGCTAGCGAACGCAACCTGAATCAACTATGCAGCGGAACAACCCACCCATCTACCTGCCAGACCTAGGGGAGGTCATTGACCGGTATCCCCTAATCGTTACTTCCCAGACGCCCCTACTAGAGGTGATTGCGCTCATGGGTCAGCTCCGCAGCAGCTGCCCTCTCGGAGAACTCAACCCAGCAGCGGGCTTCGGGACAATTCCAGCCTCCCCTTTACTGGGAGAAGCCAGAGCCAGCTGCGTCTTGGTGATAGACTCCAAAGCCTCTCGCTCTCAGCTCGGTTCCCCCATACAGGGAATCTTCACCGAGCGGGATATCGTGACACTGATAGCCTCCGGTGAGAACTTAAAACAGTTCAAGATCGCCGAAGTCATGACCCAGCCGGTGATTGCCGTCACAGAATCGGAAGCTCAGGACGTGTTCACCGTATTAATCCTGCTGCGCCAGCACCGGATTCGCCACCTGCCCATTCTCGACGATCGGGGGAAGCTGCTCGGAGTTGTCACTCCCGAGAGCATTCGCCAAGCGATGCTGCAACCGGCCAATCTCCTGAAGATGCGACGGGTGGAGGAAGTGATGACCTCTGACGTGATTCAGGCACCGCTGACAGCCTCAGTCCTGAATTTAGCCCAGCTGATGACAGAAAATCGAGTCAGTTGCGTAGTAATTGTAGAGCAATCGGGAGAGTCTGGTGGGGCTTGCGACAAATCTCCGCCCAGCGCCCAGTGGCAAGCGCCCAGCGCCCCAATCCCCGTAGGCATGGTCACAGAGCGAGATATCGTGCAGTTTCAGGCGCTGGAACTGGATTTGTCCCAGCTGCAGGCGCAAACCGTCATGAGCACGCCGCTATTTTTTCTGAGCCCGCAGGATTCTTTGTGGGAGGCGCACCAACAAATGCAGCAGCGGTACGTGCGGCGCTTGGTTGTCGCTGGCAGTCGGGGAGAAGTGCTCGGAATCGTCACCCAGAGCAGCTTGCTGCGGGTGCTCGACCCGATGGAAATGTCTGGCATCATCGATGCACTGCACCTAGCCGTCGAGCAGCGCACCAAAGAATTGCAAAAAGCGGTCGCCCAGCTAGAAAGCGAGATAGTCGCCCGCGAGCTCGTGCAGTCGCGCCTGCGCCTGCTGGAATCCGCCGTCATCAACGCCAACGACGCCATTGTGATTATGGATGCCGGACAGGCGGACGCCTCAGATCCCAACATCGTTTACGTCAACGAAGCCTTTACCCAGATGAGCGGCTACACCCCAGAAGAAATCGCTGGCAAGACACCGAGTTGCTTGCGCGGGCCAAAAAGCGACCCGGAACAGGTGGCCAAAATTCGCCGCGCCCTGTCGCGCCGGGAGCCGGTGCGAGTGGAGTTGATCAACTACCGCAAAGACGGTACGGAATACTGGGTGGAGCTCAACAGCGTGCCGGTCACCGACGCACAGGGCAACTTCACACACTGGGTTTCCGTGCAGCGCGACATTACTGAGCGCAAGCGCATGGAACAGGCGCTGTTTGAAGAAAAAGAGCTGGCCCAAGTGACGCTGCAATCGATCGGGGACGGGGTGATTGCCACCGACGCCGGTGCCCGCATTTCCGAACTCAACCCCGCCGCCGAACGCCTCACAGGCTGGAAAGCAGCCGAAGCCAAAGGCCAGCCGCTCACCAAAGTGTTTCGGATTGTTAGCGAAACCACCCGCGTGCCGGTGGAAAATACCGCCGAGACAGCCTTGCGCGAAAAGCGGGTGGTTGACATGGTAAACCACTGTGTCCTGATTGCCCGCAACGGTCACGAATTTGCCATCGACCACACCGCCGCACCGATTCACGCCAGTGACGGTCGAATTGTCGGCGCGGTTCTGGTGTTCCGGGATGTCACCCAAGTTCGCAGCCAAGCGCGGCAACTGTCCTGGCAAGCCACGCACGATCCCCTGACGGGTTTGATCAACCGGCGCAAATTTGGCAACCTGCTGGAGGCGGCAGTCGCCAGCGCCCAAAACGAAAGCCAGCAACACATCCTGCTGTACCTGGATCTGGACAGGTTCAAGACCGTCAACGACACCTGCGGTCACATTGCCGGTGACGAACTGCTGCGCCAAGTAACGGCGCTGTTTAAAAGCAGGATTCGCAAAACCGATATCCTCGCCCGTCTCGGCGGCGATGAATTTGCTGTCCTGCTCTACCACTGCCCGGAGGAGATAGGATTGCAGATTGCAGAGGCACTCTTGCACAGTGTCGGGGCGTTTCGGTTTGCTTGGCAAGATAAAACCTTTTCCATCGGCGTCAGTATCGGTTTAGTGGCCATCGACGGCGCTGAAAGCGCCACCGCTGTCTTGAATGCGGCTGATGCGGCTTGCTACGGAGCAAAAGATAACGGTCGCCACCGCGTACACGTCAGTTGCTCCTGCTCTGGGGAAGTGGGGGGCGAGCCGTGCGGCGGAACCCAGTGGCCGGTGCGGATTAACCGAGCCCTGCAAGAAAATCGCTTCCGCCTCTACTCCCAGCCGGCTGTCCCCATCGCCCACCCCCATTCGCACCGGCACTATTGCGAAATCCTCCTGCGCTTGCAAGAGGAAAACGGCTTCCTCGTGTCGCCGATGGCGTTTATTCCAGCCGCTGAGCGCTTCCATCTTATGAAAGACATCGACCGCTGGGTGATCCGCACTCTTTTTTCCTCTCTGGCCAATTCAGGCTTGGGGATTTCAGACTCTCAATTCAATCTCAAATATCAAATCGAAAATTTCCCATCGCTCTACGCCATCAACCTCTCGGTCGCCAGTCTCAATGACGAGCATTTTATTAACTTTCTCAGCGATCAGTTTTATACCTGGCGCATCCCCCCCCAGCTTGTCTGTTTTGAAATCGCTGAAACAGTGGCTGTCGCTAACATGAGCAAAGCGGCAGGGCTAATTGGCGCTCTCAAGGAACTGGGGTGCCGCATCGCTTTAGATGATTTCGGCAGCGGCATGTTTTCGTTCGCTTATCTCAAAACCCTGCCGGCTGATTTTATCAAAATAGATGGCAATTTGGTCAAAAATATCGCGATAAGTCCCATAGATTTTGCCCTGGTAGAAGCCATTAACCGCATCGCTAACGCCCTGGGAATTAAAACCATTGCCGAATTTGTGGAGACTGACGCCATTGTCGAAAAACTCAAGGAAATTGGGGTGGATTACGCCCAGGGCTATGCTATCGCTCGACCGCAACCGGCGCATCTCATGTTGGGAGTTCAGGGGATAATTTCAGAGGGCGTTCAGGGCACAATTGACGAAAATCCTGTAGAAACACGACATCTCCAGTCTCCGACATATCGCGTCTCTGTCCCGCCGGTTGCAGGGGCGGGTTTATAGATAATGTTTGTTCCCCGCAGATTGAGGGGAGAGCCAACCCCTACTAGAAGAAAAAACCTGCCCTTTTAAGCATCCCCCCTCCGAGAGCAACCCACTCCCCCTCAATCCCAATCACAAGGTAATTCACCCAGCCTTATATTATATCACTTCCGCAGCTTGCCAGAATTGTTAATCTTTCTCCCGAACCGACCGCAATCCCACAGCTTACAGCCATCTAATATCATGTCCACTTAATTGCCCGCCATGAATTTTTCTATCCCTCAGACTCTTGCTTCTTGGCGTCCTTGGCGTCTTGGCGGTTCATTATTAAGGTTAATCAACCAGAC
>CAZJNL010000399.1:0-5382 GCA_964546515.1 uncultured Oscillatoria sp. | reverse complement strand
GGTAGCGCACCGCCGTACCTTTATTCACGGCTGGGTGGGTGGCTTCAAAAATGTCGCGACTGATGTGGTCATGTAAAGCTCTGCTGGGGTGTAGCGCCGGCGCAATGCGCCCAGCAGATTGTCAATCACAGCTACATCGTCACAAAGAGCTAGAATTTTCGTGGGTTCGGCGGTCAGGAATTGGCGCAAGTCTCCCACCGGAATCGGCTCGACGCCGGTGCGTTCCCCGTAAGCTTTCGAGGCGGGAGTGATTTCCCGCACATAGAGCCGGTCGTTCAGATAAACGTGGACAGAAAGCACTGAACGCAGTTCTGGCTCCTCAAAGTGTTCCAACAGCTGCAACGCTAGGTGGTGGGAAACTGGCTTGTGCCGGTGAACGCGCCTCGTGGCGGGATCTTCGATCAGCGCTCCCTGGTAGCATGTCAGTGGCAGAGTTGAGTCAATTGCCTGATGGAAGCGCAGCGCCGAACGGTACATGCGACCGGTTGCGAGGGCTACTTGGATGCCCTTCGCCTGCGCTGCCTGAATCGTTCGCAACACCGGCTCGCTGATTTGATTGGACTCGCCGGCTATCGTTCCATCAATATCGAGGACTAAGAGTCGAATGTCTGGGGTGCCGGTGGTGCCGGTGGATTGGTTAGCGACTGCTGCTGTCTGCATCATCTTTTCTTTCGTTCAGCCTGCGAGTTCTTCCCCACTAATTAAACCACAATCTCGGAGCGTTCCCTCCCTGGGAACGCACCTTACTGCTAGTTCCCTCCCCGGGAACGCAACTTACCAACTGAACTAGGTCGTGAGGGCTAATATCAATTCCGGTGGCATCTTTATTGCAAAACTATTGTGGGTGCGCTTTATGGAGACGCGATTTATCGCGTCTCTACAATACCGTAGCTACCGGACATTTGTGGGGAGGCGATTTATCGCTTATGGAGACGCGATTTATCGCGTCTCTACAATACCGTAGCTACCGGACATTTGTGGGGAGGCGATTTATCGCGTCTCTACAATACCGGAGGAACCATACGAACTGCCATATCAACCCCCCATACCCAATTTTTCCAGGGCACTAACTTGCGGAACTATCGCCACATGGCAGCATCGCGTTCTGACTGCAAACGCACTAATTAACGCTGATAATTTGCTAGGTCAAATTATTTAGATATAATTTCTAAATTTAACCTTAATAAATGTCCAGTAATTTGATAGTCTGAGTTTCAGCCAGCGTATGCGCGTGAGGCGGAGCCAACCCATCACAGACCTGAAAAGCTTATCCTGGGTTGACCTATTTAGCATCTACTTTATAAATGAGTTCTAAAGCGGGATGGGGTTTCTCAAAAGAAAGCCGGCTATAACGGCCAGTATTTTTGTCTTAAATAAGTCTGTCCTCTGGGTATAATATTGGTTATATGGCAGTCATCACGCTTGACCAGCTAGCTAATTTGCTCTAGATATGCTACCATAGAAAAGACAATATAACGGGGGCAAATAAACTGCTGTATAAACGGGTCTTTATTTTCTTTAGCCAGCAGGCATTACGGATTTATTTTAAATGCTTATCAAATGCCTTAAGCGCTTATTTGTAGCGGGGCGAATAAAAACCCTTAGCTACCCAAACATTGGTCAGCTTCGGAGCGATGCGAAGGACTTGTTGATAGGATTTTCTCGCCTTTTCATACTGACTCAAAGACTCCAAGGATACCCCTCGTTTGAACCAAGCAGGTACAGAATTTGGAGCGATATAGAGAGCTTTATTAGCAGAATTGATTGCCTCTTGATACTGCCCTAAATGCCAGAACACTGCACTGCGATTCGCCCACCGCGAGGGTGGCAGGAGAAACGAAGCTGACTTCACTGGCGAGCGCGCGATCGTAAGCGGCGATCGCCTCCTGATTCGGTTGCAGTGCCCTGAGAATTCCCCCCCGATTAAACCAACCTTGGAAGTATTTTGGATCGACGAGTGCAATTGCGCGATCGCTGGCTTGCAAGGCTTCCTGGTATTTTTGCGCCTGCCAGAGGATGACGCTTTTCGCATTCCAAGCGGTTCCCCAGTCCGGCTTCAAACTCAGCGCTTGAGTGATCGATGCCAAAGCCTCCTGGTAGCGCCTCAGACCTGCCAGCGCTTGTCACCGCTGCACGAAGGCATCAGCCGGCCCGCTTTCATCCCATTAGCCATCTCTTTGCAAAGCTTTCTCAGAGGCGGTCAGCGCTTCTTGATAATTCCCTAACTTATTGAGCGTCGCACACAGGTTCATTAACGCCAAAGTATAATTCGGACTGGCTTTTAAGGCAGCTTCAAAGGCATTCCGCGCCTGGCTGCTTTAACTCATTCAAGTTAACCCCTTGATATGTCCAGGCAATCGCAAATTTGGGATTGAGCGCCACGCTCATAAGAATCAATTGCCGCCTCTAACCTCGCCTGCCGATTTTACTAGATACATTCAGTTTTCACCTGCTTGGCGATAGGCCCGGGAATAATTGTTTGATAGCAAATCGCCTGCTTCGTATTTGCCCCAGCGAATGAAGGCTAAACACCGCAAAAACAAAGCTTGAGAGGGAGAGATTTTTCCCCAATTATTATTCACTTGTAAGGGGCGAACGCAGCTAGCGATCGCTGCTTTGTATTTCCCCATTTCCGAAAGCACTTGGCACTGGTGCGTTAAAGCTAAAGAATACTGGTGTTGTAGCTTTAGCGCTGACTCTAAAGGCTCCAATTATTCAGGATATTGCTGTTTCCGTTCCAAGGCTAAAGCACGACTGACATGAGTCAATGCAGGCGAAAATTACCCCCAATATCGAGCGAGCAGTAGCGCTCGATATTGGGCTGCGATAGCCTCGTATTGCTGGCCTAATGTTGGGGCAATTATCCTGCGTTTATTTTCCGCGTCGCCTATTTAGATACATTGATTTTTCCCAATATTAGGGGCTATGTGCCATAAAACTTAATTTATTTGTTAACTGTTACATTTAAATTTTCTATTGTTAGCATTAAAAGCACCTGTAAATATTGGATACTTCGCAGCAATTCCGGAATTGAAAATAGGAATAATCAGCTCTTGGGGGTGAGCGGGGAAATTTTGCCATAATGCTGGGGGCGCTTATGCTGCTTTTTGCAGCGGTTTTGCGCTCATATTTAAAGCCATAAAATTCCTGAATTATCCGCCACAATATTTATAAATTGGCGTCCGAAATAAGCGAAAATGATGCAATGATATCTCAGTAAAATTGAGGGGTAAGTTCCATCGGTAAAGGTGCCGGTAAAGGAGTTGGAGAAGGAGTTGGAGAAGGAGTAGCTAAAGGAGTCGGAGTGGCAAAACTGTCTTCCCTCCGATTTGGTGGAATTACAGGTGGTGGTGTCGGGGTGGTGATTTCAGTAGGTTTCGGGGATGGCGAAGAATTCGGCGGTGCTGTTGGCGTCGCAGAAAGCGCGGGTTTGTCAGGAGGTACGGGAGAAGCAGGTGGAAGATTGCTCGGTACGGGTGAAGGTTCTGTTGTTGCAGCGGGAGTTTTTAACGGCAGGGGGAATGCCGGCCCTATTTTCACTTCCGGTTGGGAGGGTTGACTGACAGGAGGCGCGACTTTTTCAATGAGGACGTTTCGGATAAATTTATAGCCCGATTTTACCGTGACTGAAAGTGTAATGTTTTCGATTCCGACTAGCTGGCTGATGGGATAAAAAATGGAGCCTTCTAGAGCAGCCAAAGCAATTCTACTTTGGTATTTTCGTATAACTCAATTTGATAATAACCCGTTAAAATTTTGAAGATTATTAAAATTACTGCGATAATATATTTAGGTACCCCCTCCTGAACGCTCACGGTAAAATAAATATTTTGAACCGCGACAGTTAGAATTTAAATACGTTAGCTTTTGGGGGCATAGTTATTTTATCCCCAGTGGGCTTGTAAAGCGCGAAGCAAAAACTCCCAGGCTCTCGAATTATGGTTAAAATTGCCTGCCAATTAATTCTGACAAACCGAACATAAATTGCTTAATTATAAGGTAATTTACTGGCGTAAGCTATAGGTCGTTAAAGGAATGATTCCTGTGCCATCTGCGCTGCGTCCTATTAATTTAAATTCCGGCTAACCTTAAGGATTTATAATTTTACAGTAGGCTATTGCATTATAGGGATAGCCTTTCGAGCGCGGCTTCTTGATAAACAGGTTTAGTCGAATTCAAATCAACAATTTTTGGCCCTGGTAAGGGTTCAATACTGATTGGATTAGTTTAGGGGCTCGCCTTTGTAGATAATTTTAAGATCGCATTTTTGGTTACAATTCGACAAATTAAGGCAGTATTTATGCGCATAATTTATAGGTAACTTTATTGGGTAAATTTTAAATAAACGGCGGGAATGACAGCCATGTTGCTGTCAGCATAAACTTCCAAAATTTTGATAGCTTTTAGTTGCTGCGGTTGGCGGATCTGCCAGTTCAGGTAAATGGCATCCCCCGATGCTTCTTGGTAGACCGGCGCAGCGGAAGCAAATTCCGCAATTTTTGGCGGTGCTGGGGGTCGGAAAAAGAACCAACGATAAAAATCAGGGAAGCGACTGCTCCCGTTTCCGTTAAAATCAATAAAATTAAGTGCCACAAAGGACGCGGTTCCCAGATTAAAGTTCCTTCCAGACGAGCGGGTACTGGCAGTTGGTAAGTATCCGCAAATTATACATATAATTAGATGGGTAGTCCATTATTAAACCAAGGACGCAGCCACCATTTGTTTGGTTTTACTCGCAAATCGATATGAGACTTTGCTTGCGTCTCCAGTTTGATGGATTGCGGCGTATAAGTATAGGTACATAGGGGGGTGTCAGCATTTTCTCGCGCCATAACTGTGAGATCGCGCAGCGTGTTGCCAGAATTGAAAAGCAACAGGCGAAACCATCCTGATTCTTGTCCTACTTTACCGATCTTGGTTTGCAGTTCGGTTGTGAGTCGGTAGGTGGGAAGCACCTGCAAACACACCACATCCATCAGCACCAGATCCAGGTTATTCAGCGAAGTAAAAAGGACTGTGAAGGAGTAATTTCCCGCTTTCATATTGAGAGGAAACAGCAAGCGCAACTGAATCTCTCCTTTCGCTCCACGGTTGAGCGCTAAACTCTCCCGTTCCGCCACCAGTTCCAGTTCCACCAGTCCCTCTGGATAAATGATGGTAAACCAGTCTGGGGTAAGATCGGAAGAAGTCAAGCGGAAGTGATCGACCCGATCGGAGCGGTTGTGAACGATCGCTTTGAGATCGAGAGCTTGTCCCGGTTTAACAATCGCGGGTTGGGTGGTGCTGGTCGCCGGCAAAATGGTAAAAGTCGGATCGTTAACCCGCACTGCCGACTGCACGGGGGGTAAAACTTGGAGTGGCGCTTCATGGCAGATCGCTGTA
>CAZJNL010000398.1:571-5406 GCA_964546515.1 uncultured Oscillatoria sp. | reverse complement strand
ACGGCTAAGTTTAAAACTTTGCTTCCCCAACCGGCTGCTGGGAGCAATACGTTCAGTAGCGTGACTGTTTTGACTCGTGGTGTAGAGCCAGGAGATACTGCTCACAGCCAATTTATTGATGACAAACTTGACGCAATGGCTGGGCACATTCAAGAGGCTGGTGGCTCGGTTATGAACTATAACCAGACAACTGGCAAGTGGCAGTCTGTCATCTATCAGGGAAACACCTGGGTGCCCAGTAGCGTTCAGCCTTCCTCCCAATATGGCAAACCGCTAGTGCTACTGGCTGACTGGATGGAGGGAATCCAGCCCAGCGGTCTTTATAACGCTGGCTTTGCTGAGGCGGCGGCAGATGCCTTGTTTGCCGCACTGGTGCAATTGGATCAGGAGCGTGGTGGCCAAGTGGGAGAGGGTGGTAATCTGTACAATGAAACAGGTCAACTTATCCGCACTCAGGGAGCCGTGTTCAACTCGCCGCTACACTTTATTGGCTTCGGTCAAGGGGCAGTAGTTAACAGTGAGATTATTCAGCGTTTGGGTACGTTTTTCCCCAATGCCGGTGGCACTAGCAATGAGAACCGCGACCTCCAGATGACGACGGTAGACCCCCACGATTACGATCTCAATTTTCCAAAAGAAGTTTTCCGCAATATCCTCGCTCCCGAAGTAAAAGTCTGGAAAAACGTCACCTATGCTGACAACTACTACCAAGAAAAGGGAACAGGCAATACGCTGAATGGGAAAGCACTTTCTGAGGCGAACTGGAAAGCGGATTGGAATGTAAACCTGGGAAACTGGACTGGGTTTGACCAAAACCTGGATACAGGCAGTCCCCACAGGGCTTCTGTAGCATGGTATGCCGGAACCACGAACCTCAGCGATAGCGAAAATATTTACCGCCGGCTTGGCGACTTGGAGCTAAATACTTCAGGTCAGCCCATAAAACCAACGTGGTACACGCCTGACCACACTAGAGCTAGCTTTGAGCACAGTTCTGAAAATGCTCCTTGGGAAGGAATTGGTACTGGCTGGTTTAACTCGGTTAGTGGCGGTAGCTCCGCTCTGCGTCCTTATTATGTTAATGGCAGCAAGAAAAGCAAAGAGCAACTTGGGAACTTTGAGGATTATCTGAAAAACAATCGCGTTTCGGTCAGCGTGGACAATACTCCCTCAGCCAGGATGCAGGGTGACTATGCCGTTCCTACCCTGTTTAATGGAAATTTTGACGCACTCTCTGTCAACAAAGGTAAACTACAATCCATCCCTGGTTGGTCTTTCCTGCATAAAACAGATCAAACAGCTCAGACTGGCTCAATCTCACAAGGTCAGCTGATTGAATGGAAAAAGATTGCAAGTCAAAAAGAGTCTCCTATATTTGGTAGCCACTTAGGGAAGTTAGGGATTAAAAGCAGTTCGCCGAACTACTCGCCCAATTACGCTCTCAAACTTCAGCCGGGCCAAACTATCACTCACAACCCTTTTATCGTTCCTGACTGGGGAGTATTGCGTCTGGATCTTCATGTTCCAAAATCAGCTCTTAACCAGGAGGGACAGCTCAATATCTATCTTGAGGAATTAGGAGTGCCTAATAACTCAACAAAAGGAGAAATATATTTAGAAAAAGCTAAGGTTAATACAAAGGAAGTTACGAGAACTAGATTGGATGGCTCGACCTATCCAGTCCGTGTACCTAATAGCTACGAAGGGGATAAAAACCGAATTGGTTACGCCTCTTCTGGCTTTGAAACTTTCCACATTGATGTAGATCCCAAGCTGAGAGGTAAAGTTGCAAAACTTACGTTGGAGTTGCAAAGCAGCGCTTTACATAGACAACGTGTTTTTCAAAAGCGAGGCTCTAAAGTGGGGCAATCCGACTGAGGCTAGAAATGACCCTCATTATGGAAATAACTTCTTAATCGAGAAACCCCAGTACACGCTCTCGTACAACCAGGAGAAAAATACGATTAACTGGGTAGCTTGGAAGCTAGATAAAACCTGGCTGGGTGAAGCAAAAAGAAAAAAGGATTTTGGATTTGCTGAAGATCCAGCGCTCAAAAATACGGGAGGGTACAGCGTTAAACATATCGATTATGACGGCTTGTATGTGAAAGATATAAATGGTCAAGCAGTCCCCAATAACAAATACCTGTTCGCCACAGATCGGGGGCACATGGCTCCGGCTGCTGATAGAACCCGAACTCTTAAAGACATACACGCTACTTTCTTGACCACTAATTTATTACCTCAACAGAGTAGTAACAACCGGGGAATATGGAAGCAGCTTGAGGAGGATATGAGGGAGGTAGTAAAGGATCGTCTCTCACGATATTCATCGATAGAAACCTATTTCATCGCAGGCGGCTATGATGTCAATCGGCAGTACACAGGGATTTCCCGCAATCAAAGTCTAGATCCACTCATTCACTTGCCACTAGGTCTGTGGAAGGTAGTTCTCACTTCAGCAAATAATTCCCCTCTCCCTACCACCGCTCACTTTGGGGTCTTTATGGGAAATCAGCCAAGAAACAGTTGGGCTCAATTCACCCAAACAATTCAAGACCTTCAAAATATTCTTAACAGTGACTCACAGGCATCTTCTCCCAAATACAACTTCTTGAGCAATATAGCTGATTCTCAACTTGAGGCTATCAAAAACGGACAAAAAATTATCTACCCCAGTTCCAGTTAAAGACAGTGGGAAGATTTTTGGGAGTCCTTCAGCTACCTCACAAACCTGTGGGGGAACTCCATGTCTTTGCTCACGAAACTCCCATCTGGCAGAATCACGTCCTCAAGGTAGACATGATTGCAATTAGTTCCTTTCAGCTTGGCCTCGGTCAAGTTACAGCGAGAAAAACTCATTTCCACTAAGTTTGCTTTCGTTAAATTAATATTGGTTAGATCGCAGTCGGTGAAGTGGCAATGCCAGATATCTACCCTACTACAGTTGACTTGGCTAAGATTGCACTGTTTTACAGAAGAGGGGCCAATGGTCACATCTCTCAAGTCGGCACCGCTGAAGTCAGTATCGATACAGCGGGCAGTCTCCAAACCGGCTTTCCTAAGATTTGCTTTCCTCAGAATCGCCCCCATCAACTTGGCATCACCTAAGAAAACTTCCTTCAAATTAGCCCCGCTCAGGTTGGTGCCATACAGGCTCGCAAATCCCAAATTCGCCTGACTCAAATTGGCTCTTCTCAGGTAAGCTCCGTGGAGATCAGCTGCTTGCAAATAAGCTCGAGTCAGATTAGCTCCGCTGAGATTGACTCCCATCAATTTGGCATACTCCAGGTTAGCCGATTCAAGGCACGCCCCTCTCAGGTTGGCTTCGCTCAGCTGAGCTTGAATCAGGTCAGCCCCACTCAAATTAGCCCCACTCAGGTCAATACGGCTGAGGTCAATCTCTTGCAACACAGCATTCCTCAGGTCAACTCCAGAGAAATCCCGGCGTCCAGCGGCATATTCTTTGAGCAAATATTTAACCTTCATCTCTTGAATTCCTACCTGTTGGATATCTACCATTATATCAAAATCCCACCAGCTTGCCTGAAAGCGAGTCACTCCATTTGACCCCCTGCCGAGCGGGGTGGCATTATCTTCCTGTTCCTCACCGGCGCTACCTCACAAACCTGTGGAGAAAATCTATTTGTTTGCTCACGAAACTCCCATCCGGCAGGATGACCTCCTCAAGCACAACGTTAGAGGACTGAATCTCTCTCAGATTCGCCCCCCAAAAATTACAGTTTACAAATCTTATTTCACTCAATCTGGCTTTCCAGAAACTGCTCTTCCTGAGATCGCAGGAGATGAAATCACATTGAGAGATAGCGCTCTCACTCCAATTGACTTTTCTGAGGTTACATCCCTTTATAGCAGAAACACAAGCCACTCTCGCTCCACTTAGGTTTGCGCCACTGAAGTCAACATCACTGCAGCGAGCTGAGAGGTCAACTCCTCTCAGGTTTGCTCGACTCAGAATCGCCCCCATCAACTCAGCACCAGCTAAATGGGCCCCCTCCAAATTAGCCCCACTCAGATTGGTGCCATAGAGTCTCGCAAATCCCAAATTCGCCTCCTGCAAATTGGCTCCGCTCAGGTAAGCTCCGTGGAGCTGAGCGGCAATTAAGTTGGAGCGAGTCAGATTGGCTCCGCTGAAATTGACTCCCATCAAATTGGCACACTCCAGGTTAGCCAATTCAAGGCACGCCCCTCTCAGGTTGGATTCTCTCAGCAGAACTTTAGTCAAGTCAGCCCCAATTAAATTAGCCTCACTCAGGTCGATCCGCCTGAGGTCAATCTCTCGCAACACAACATTCCTCAGGTCAACCCCAGAGAAATACCGCATTCCATCAGCATGTTCTTTGAGCAACTCGTCTGCATCCATAACTTAACTTTTCTATCTATCTGCTACCTCAATAATAGCACCTTCGTTTAATTAATGGCGATCTTCCTGTGGGTATAACCCATACCAGCCCTTACCATTCCTTATACTTCCATCTGGCATGATAGTGTTCTGTAAGCGCACTAGAAGGATGATTTCAACTTTTTTCACTCATCCAAAACCCCCTCTTACTCCCCCTCCCCGTGGACGGGGAAGGGGTTGGGGGGTGGGGTTCTTCATCCCACAAATGTGTAACGCCGCCAAGGGAGCCGGCTATCAGCCGCGCCGGTGAGGGCAAATACTCAATTGATAGCCGGTCATTTCCGGAGCTTGCCCACCGGCGCACAAAGGTGATATAATTCTGACTGAGAGCGTGTTTAAAGAAAATCATCTCCCCCCAAACCCCCTTTAAAAAGGGTTGCTCTATATTCCCCCCCTTTTTAAGGGGGGGCTA
>CAZJNL010000398.1:0-561 GCA_964546515.1 uncultured Oscillatoria sp. | reverse complement strand
TTCTCCGTTTTCTTTTTTAAAAAAAAAAACACCCCCCCCCCACCCCCATTAAACCCGGGTTTCCCCCCCCCCCCCCCTTCTTTTGGGGGGGGCTGGGGGGGGGCCGCTACTCACCAGCCTTTCCAGCCCTTAATATTGTTTAAACAAACAAGCTCTCACACAGCAAATCTCACCCCCCATTGACTATGCAAATCGCCCTACCTGATGGAATGTCTCAAAGCTTTCAGAAGACCAAGGAGTTTTTGACTGAAACAGCTGTCAAGGCAGCCAGTTCAGTTACAGAAGCGGCAGAAAGCGCCAATAATTCCCTGTCAGAAACGGCAGAGAAGGCTTTAGACGCCATATCTGAAACCGCAAGTTCTGCCGGCAATACCGTCAGTCAAGTTACGAACCAAGCTGTCGAGACAGTAGCGGAAACAGCGGAAAAAGCCAAGAATTCTCTCTCTTCAGCCGCCAGTCAAGCCATGACTAGCGTCAGCGAAACGACTTCCAAAGCCGTGGGAGCAGTTGCCGACACGGCTGAGAAAGCAAAAGACGCCATCTCTCAAACCACAAATTCTG
>CAZJNL010000397.1:0-5408 GCA_964546515.1 uncultured Oscillatoria sp. | reverse complement strand
GCCTTGCAGTTTCACCAATCCCATACTGTTTAATTTAAAAGCTTGTTCGGCCGGCAATCGCACCGCACCGGCAGCTGTTACAACTTCTTGCATAGCAGACTTTATCTGCGGATACTTTTCCAGATTCCACAAGTGGCGTCGCAGGTGATCGCTGTAAAGTCCTGCCTCTGTTGCAGCCTCTCGCACGAGCCGGGTTAGGGCTATTTCCTGGCGGGCAATTGCGTACATCGCCAGCCGCACTAAATAAGGATGCCCTCCCACAAGAGCCATCAGTTGCTCGGCTTCACCGGCATTCCAATCGAGTCCGTGCCGTTTTGCCAGCTCTCGCACTTGTTCTATTGTAAACTCTGGCAATTCCACCGGCAACCCGACATTAAAGGGAGATTTATTCACATCTAAAGGAATATAAACCTCTGTGGAGTGAACGACTACCAAGCGAAGTTTTTTCCAGATTTCCCGCCGCTTTGCTTCTTCATGCAGCGAGCGCAACAGCCCAAAAAAGTCATCGGCGATTTCTGGAGATTCAAACACCCGATCGACTTCATCCAGCCCCAAAGTCAGGGGTGCCGGCAGGTTTGGCAGCAGGTACTGCTCGAAGTATGCCTTGCAGCTTTGGTTGCTGCCAATCATATCAGCGAGCTGGGCGTACTTCGCCAGTTGCTCGGAATCCAGCATGCCGAGTTCTAGACTAATGCTAGCACAAAACCACTGCAAAAATGTATCCGAGCTGTGGAAAATTCTCTGATTTGCGAGTTGAAAGTTAACAGATACAGTTTGAGATCCTTGCTGTTCGGCGCGGTGGAGAATCCGGGCTAGCAGGGAGGTTTTGCCCATCTGCCGGGAAGCTTTGATGCGAATCAGGGCACCGGGCTGTATAATAGTATCATAGCAGCGAGATTCGATAGGGGGGCGCTCGATATAAAAGCGAGAAGCTAGCTCGACTTGCCCTTCTGGCAATTCTGGGGTTGCTGCGGGCAAGGGGGGGAAATTGAAGGCTGAATTTTCATTTTGCCACGCCCGATTTTTGCTGCCGATTATGTCGCTCCACCGCACTGCAAATTTATGGTCAGCCGGTAGGGAGGTGCGGCATTCTTTTATCAGGCGGAGCAGGGGGGAAGAGCCATTCTCCCCTGCGAGGGTTGAAATGTCCCAGGCAGAGCGCCACTCCCACGGCTGAACTCCCTCTAACAGCCGGTGCAAGTCGAACGAGAGGGGGAGCGCCCAGGGCAAGTCCAGGCAGATCGGTAAAATTGCCGGCTTTTGGGGCGCGGTGTCGCGCAATTCCTTGGCGGCGCGGACTTCTTCGAGGAGCATTTCGCTGCCGGCGGATTGCTCGGAAAGCAGCAGCAGCAGGTAATCGCACTGCTGGAGGTGTGTGGCGGTGAGTGCCGGTGCGGTGAGGACGTGGTGCCCTGCGGCGCTCAGGGCTTGCTGCAATTGCCCCGCGAGGCTGGGGTGGGGGCAGCGGTTGGCGATTAAAATGTTAGCGATAACGTCCTGTGGTGGATCGGGGTGGGGGTTGCCCTCCAATTCGGCGATATCTCGCCATTCCTGCCCTAAAACCCGGCAAATCTCTACGAAATTGGCAAAATCGACGGGTTTGCCATTGAGGAAGTTGCTGACGGTGGACTGGGCGACGCCCAGATTCTCAGAGAGGATTTTCTGGCTGGGGAAGCCATTGCGCAGGAGGGAGGACTTGACTTTTGGCACGCACTCGTGACGCACCCGCAGGGATCTGGGCATGGCGGCTGGGAGGGGAAGACACTACATTTATATTATCTGCCGGTCTCCCACAAAGTCGATGAGAAATCGATGAGAAGTCGAATTTCTCAGTGCGGAACTCGTATAGCTGCCGGTATCAATATAGAAAGAAGGGCAGAAAACCGCCGCTATCACAGGTATTAGGAAGGTCGAAAAATGATAATTTTGGAAAAAAGCCCAACTCAACTCACACTCCAGCACCGGCCCTATTCGGTTTGGATAATCACCAGCTGTTTGGCTATCGGAGTTCCTTTTAGTGTCATCCTGCTGGGACTGGCTCTCACCTGGATACTCTATTTTTGGTGGCTGCCACTCTTTTTATTTGTAGCGATACTTCTGGGAAGTGGCTCGCTGATTGTATTTGGTAGAACCGCTACCTATTTTTTTGACAAATCTATCAATAAGTTCACGGTTAAGCGGCGCGGCTTGTTCCACACTGAAGTGAGCGAATACCGGCTGACTGACATTGAAGATGTTTATGTCGTGCAGCCTAACTGGAGTGTGAAAAAGACTAAAACAGGAGATTTTCAGATAATTATCGCCTTTCGATACGAGAAGCCGTTGCCCCTAAAGGGGACAAGCTCGAATGGTGAAGAAAAGATGGAAATGGCGAATATGATTCGAGCTTTTCTAGGGATGCGGCGTCAGACAGTAGGGTGCGTTCCCCGTTGAAAGGACTCTCTGCGGTGAACGTACCTGGCTGGAGGAACGCACCCTCCTATTTACAAAAGTGGGATGAAACACGAGACAATCTATTCTGTTATCAGGAGAATTAGCTGTGAGTGGAATTGACGTAAATATAAATGCCATCCTGCACTATGCTAACCCGATGTGTTTTGTGGCGCAAGCAGCGGTTAAATCAGCACTTTCATACAGTCATGTCGCCTTCTGGGCTGGAAGCGGAGTGGCTTTTTGCCTGATAGAGATGTTGCTGCCGAAATCTCTGGGAAAAAGATACAGATTTGTCGCCCTGATTTTGGGAATTACTTCCCTGATAGTGGCGGTGCTGGTGTGGAGAGCGCAGCGCATGGCGGGGTTTAATTGGCAGATTGTCTACTGGATGGGGCTGTCAACAGCTTGCGTGATTTGGGTGCGCCCTATGTTGCTGAAAGGCAAAGGTTCGAGCACTGTTGTGCCAGATGCAATGGAGGCGAAAACTTTAACGGAGATTTTGCCGGGGCAAATCGGACGAGTTATTTATGAAGGCACTTCTTGGCAAGCGACTTGTGAGGGGAGTGCCGGTGCGATCCCACCG
The DNA here is from genome assembly GCA_964546515.1 of uncultured Oscillatoria sp. Classification (GTDB taxonomy): domain Bacteria; phylum Cyanobacteriota; class Cyanobacteriia; order Cyanobacteriales; family Oscillatoriaceae; genus Oscillatoria. The sequence goes on along the minus strand of CAZJNL010000397.1, from coordinate 2,392 downwards.
TACCAGAAAGTTTACGTTTTGCGCCGGGAAGGCAACACGCTGATTGTGGTGCCAGAAAATCTGTTTCATCCTTAGGCGCAGTTTACGGGTTTGTTAATTGCAAATGAAAAATCAGGAGAATTGCTGTGGAACTTTATCAACTTTTTTGGCTGCTCATGTTAGCTGCTAGTGGAACGGTTGCCAGCGGCGTCAAGATTGTCAGGCAAGGCGACCAAGCGATAGTGGAAACTCTGGGCAAATATGACGGCAAAAAACTCGATCCAGGTCTGACTTTTCTGACTCCATTTATAGAACAGGTAGCTTATCAAGCTAGCCTGCGGGAGCAAATTTTAAAGATTCCCCCCAAACAGTGCATCACTCGCGACCGGGTTGGGATTTCAGTTGATATTGTGGTTTTCTGGCGGATTATGGACATCGAAAAAGCCTTTTACAAGGTGCAGAATTTGAAGGAAGCGCTGTTGAATTTGCTGGAGACGATGATTCGGTGTGAGATAGCTAAACTGGATCTGGAGGAGATTTTTACGGCTCGGGCTGAAATCAATCAAGTGCTGGTAGGAGAGCTGGATATTGCGACTGAACCTTGGGGTGTGAAGGTGACGCGAGTGGAACTGCGGGATTTTGTTATGGGCAGTAAGGTTGTGCATGAAGCGTTCTTAAATCGCAACGTTTATAAGGAATTGCCGGTGAAGTAATTGGGGGGTTGAAGAACCCGGCACCCCAACCCACTCCCCACTTGCGGGGAGGGGGAGTGAGAGGAGGGTTTCCCCTCGTTCCCAGGCGGAGCCTGGGAATGCGGATCAGGAGGCTCTGCCTCCTTTCCCCTCCCGCCTCGTTCTCGGATCGGAATTGAAAACATTTGTTCAACTCATCTCGGAGTAACGTTATGAAACTGCATCAACATTCCGCTCTATCGATTTGGCTAATGTGCCGAAATAATAAAACTCAAGGCATGACCTTGATTGAGTTTCTTGTTGTCGTCTTTGTTATTGGAATATTGGCTGCTATTGCTTTGCCAAGTTTGTTGAGTCAACCTCATAGAGACAAGCGAGTGGAAGCGAGAAACACTGTTGGCGTAATGAACCGCGCCCAGCAAGCCTACTATACAGAGAAAAATGCCTTTGCCGATTCCATTGATAAAATGGGAATTGGCATTAAGTCTGAGACAACCGAATACAGGTATTTAACTCGGAAGACTGACCGGGCTGCATTTAACTATGGAATTTCCAAGGAGCCGAGTCTTAAAAGCTATGCCGGCGCTGTGTGGACAGAAACCACCGAGAGCAATGGAATAAAGGAAAAGACGACGCGAGCTATCCTGTGTGAAGCTAAAGAGCCTGGAATTAGCATATCGGCAAAACCAGTCTATGAAAATGGCGGTTTTGTCTGCCCTGAGAGCGCAGTAATACTGGGGCAATAGCGCCTAGAAAAACTCAGCGAAGAAACCGGGTTTCTTCAAGAAACCCGGTTTCTGAACCCCGGCTTAACAATTACGTTATAAACCGGCTCTCACCGCCGCCATCTGGACGTGACATTTGTTCAACTCATCTCGGAGTAACGTTATGAAACTGCATCAGAATTACGCTCTATCGATTTGGCTAATGTGTCAAAATAATAAAACTCAAGGTTTGACCTTGATTGATTTTCTTGCTGTCGTCTTTATAATTGGAATATTGGCTTCTGTTGCTTTGCCAAGTTTGTTGAGTCAAACTCCTAAACGCAATCCCTTGGCGGAAGCGAGAAACAATGTTGGCGCAATGAACCGCGCCCAGCAAGCCTACGATTTTGAGAAAGGTGGCTTTGCCGATTCTATTGAGAAACTGGGAATTGGCATTAAACCTGAGACAACCAACTACAGCTATTCTATTCGTGTGACTGACGGGGCTGTATTTCACTATGGAATTACTAAGAGTCCGAATCTTAAAAGCTATGCCGGCGCTGTCTGGACAGAATCTGATACTGCTACCAGTCAATCGACGACGCGAGCAATCATGTGTGAAGCGAAAAAACCTGCCGCAACAAAACCGGCAGATCCAGTTTATAACAATGGCGGCTATGTCTGCGGTGAAGGCACAGTAATGCTACATTAATAAGACTTTTGGAACCCGCACCGGCGGGTTTCGTCTATATAGGCGCGGTTTTCAACCGGCCCGAATTTTGGAACCCGCACCGTCGGGTTTCGTCTATATAGACACAGATTCAACCGGCCCGGAATTTTGAAATTTCAACATTTCCGGCAGCACTAACTAAATATAACTCAAGTTGCTACCTATGTCGGCTCTGCCGACATAGCGGCGTTCCCAGCCTCAGGCTGGGAACGAGGGGAACTTTTGGAGGCAGTCGCGATGAACTGGGCCATAAACTGACGGGAGGGCTAAAGCCCAACTACAAACAT
>CAZJNL010000396.1:0-5417 GCA_964546515.1 uncultured Oscillatoria sp. | reverse complement strand
CACCCACGCGCCGGTGGCCACTACCACTGAACTCCGCAAAATAGTCGAGGGGACGGGCCCTTCCATCGCTTCATCCAGCCACAGGTGCAGGGGGAACTGGGCGCACTTGGCCAAAGGGCCGGCGATTAATGCCAGACTGAGCAGGGTAGCCACCTTGGGGTCGAGAGTAGCAGTCTGCGCCCACTGCGCCAGTTCGGTATAGTTCCAAGTTCCTGTCAGGGGCAAGAGGGCAACCACCCCCATCAGCAGGATTAAATCTCCCACCCGCTTGGTGAGGAAAGCGTCGCGGGCACCTGTGACCACTAGGGTCTGGCTGAACCACAGCCCGACTAGCAGGTAAGTGCCCAGGGTGAGGATTTCCAATATTACATAGCTAAAGAATAAGGAGTTGCACAGGGCTAGGGAACACATGCCTGCTTCAAACAGTCCCAGCAGGGAATAGAAGCGGGCCCAGCCCCAGTCCATCTCCATGTACCCGACTGCGTATATCTGCGCCAGCAGGTTGAGGCCGGTCACTAAGAGCATTGCCCCGACACTCACGGACGAGAATTCCAGGTCAAGGTCGAGGTCTAAACCGGCAGCACTCAGCCAGGTTACAGAGAGCTGTTGCGCCGGCTGGTTCCATGTGGCCGGCAGGGCGAACAAGCTGTGCAGGAACGCCAGCAAGGTCATTAATAAGTTGACGTACCCTGCCGGTCTTGGCCCACTGCGCCGGATAAGTCCAGGCGACCAAGCCCCGGCCAAAAGTGCACCGATTAAGGCATAGCAAGGGACTAACCAAACGCTCTCAAGCAGGAACTGAGCCATCCGCATTACCTCTGATAAGCCAAAAACATAGATACCTCTGAGCACAACCCTGAGGTTGTCCCAGTCAGCCCGCGAGCCGGGCGAAGGCAGGTTAATGTTTACTTAAGATTCCCTGTACAGATTATCTTGAAATGGCTGCAAATTCTCTTTCCGCTCTAAAAAATTCGGCGATGGTAACTGTAATCGAAACTTATGACACTGCGTTAATCTAGCGGCCCGCTAAGCATTAATCCCTAGTTGGAGCGTCAGTCATTGAAATTAACAATCGCAATCATTGATTTTTTCTATAGAACGGGTTTAATCTCCTTGAAGCTGGGTGAGAAGCTTAGCGGAGCGCAAAAGTCAATAGGCTGTTCAGAAAAGTCACGATAAGTGGGCATTATCTAAGTAACAGCCCAAAATTTAGTCGGGGCAGACCGGCTACTCTCGCCGCAGGCAGCGGCGGTAAGTAATTGTACTTATTCTTTTAGGCGTCTGTCAGGGGGGATGTGGCGCAACCCCGGGGCAGCCCGCGCCGGCGCGTGCGGAAAGCTGAGTATTGCGCGATCCCAGCCTGTTTGGGGGGCACCGGCGCAACCCGGAGAGTGTCTCTATCTTTAGGAATAGTTGATAGAGGCTTCCCGGCGCTGCCATTACTGCCCTTGCCCGAAATGCGCCGCTTCTGGCGAAGTTGGGAATGCTCTGAAACAGATGGGAATTGCACACAGGTGCATCACTGCCAAAAAAACCAGACTCGGTTTCTGGTTGTCCACTTTTCAATAGCAGTGAGTCTATCGTGGCAAACTTAATTCCTCGGCACAAATCCCAGTTTATTTCAATCCCCGATCGGGATTCGCGCAAACGAACGCTGCGCGACCTGTATATAATAGCGCGTTCCCAGACATTGGCTGTATTCGGCCCCAGAGAAAACCGCAATAACCGGCACCGCCCGGTTGCAGAGGAGAACCGGCAGTCACCAGAGTCCAAACAGCTCGGCGATCGGGACTTCCCCGGCGAAAGCCAACCCCTTCAGGGTTCACGGAAGGATGAGCCGGATTCCGAAATTGCCGGCATGATTTGGCTGGAGAAGATCGTTTTATTTGTTGCCCTGATTTTGCTGGCAATCGCCGCAGTCAATACCGCGATTGGCATTTATCCCCAGGAAAATCCGCAACGCCTGGAAGTTCGGCAGGGAAGCTTCTAGAAACCCGGAAATCGCAGAAAAAAACGGTTTTCTAGATGTTCGCTTTAGTTACATCTACCTGCTTTCAGCCGGAGTGCGTTTTGAGCCAGAATAAGTTGGGTGCCTTTCCTCTAGAAACTCACCCAAAACTATTCATTTATATCATGTCCGCTTGCATCGGTTTTGTGTGGGGACGCGACATGCCCTTGTCTCTACATACTGGGCATTGGGCATTGGGAATTTCAGCCAGAAACGGCGGCGATCGCGGGACTCACCACACACCAACGAGGCCACCGAACATAATATTATCTGCGTTCATCTGCGTTCATCTGCGGTAAAAAAACAACGGATTGACTTGGAGCAAAGAGTTTCCTAATCCGAGCGTTCTTCCAGCAAGTCACTCATTTGTTCCAAAAAGCGCCAAGCAACCAGCAATTGAGCGAATTCAGTCGCCGAAACCTGTTGGCGCTCCCGCTTGACAATCGCCCGCTCTATGGGAATGCCGGTGAAATCTACAATGTGCCGCTCTAGCTCCGCAATAGTCTGCTGCGACAGCACGCCGTCGATGTGTATAATCATCACATTTCGCCCCCAGTAAGTGCAGGGAACCGCTGTTAGCAAGAAGGGCGGCTGGTTGGCGTTCAGCATCGCCGCCAAGTCAAATGGCAGCGGCAAAGTGGGCAGGGGTGCCGGTGCCGGCACGACAATCAGTTCTACTTTATAATACCCCTCCGGCAGCTGGCCGGTGAACTCGTGGCGGGAAAATTCTTTCAGGCGGCTGTTAAAAATTTTAATCACAACATCGGCACTCGTCTTTTGGAAATCCAGCCACCGCTTGTAAGCAGCTTCCCGCTTCAGCATCTCTTCGACGAGCGTCTCCGCGCGGTGCCCCCGGCGCTTCACGTCGCGCTCAAATTTCCACTGCCACTTGACATCGTGATCGGGGTCAACATAGATGCTGAAATCCAGCAGCGGCAGTAATTCTGGATAGAGGGCGTGCAATCCTTCTACAATGATAATTGGTTTGGGGGCGAAGGGCACCGGCGGGTCAAAAAAGCCGGTGGCGTGGTTGTAAATCGGAACATCTACCGTTTTCCCCTGTTTCAGCTGGGTTAAGTGTTCCCGCAGCAAATCCAGATGGTTGGCTTCGGGATCTAGGGGCAAGCGCCCGCTGGTTTTTCTTTGCTCACGGTCTTCTTTATGATACCCGTCCATTGCGATAGTGTCAACAATGTCAGTGCCAATAAGCCGGCGGATGCCGTCGCTGGAGGTGGTTTTGCCGCTACCGCTGTCGCCGGCGACGCCAATGATAACAGGAGAGCGCAGCTGGGAAAGCTGGGAGCGCAGGGTAATGCAAGTTGGCTGGATGTTAGGTGTTGGTTCGATGGTTTGCATGGGATTGTCGGTTGATAAGTAGGTTTTTTCTACTTAAATTTTGCAGCATTTTCAAGAATCAGTAGGCAGAGCCTCCTCTGTAGGGGTTCCCAGGCTCCGCCGGGGAACCTGAATCTTTGCTTGTAGAGACGCGATAAATCGCGTCTCTGCCAGTTTTGGGGAACCATAAACCCGGTTTCTTAAAGAAACCGGGTTTCTCAGAGCCACTCAATTTCCCACTTTGAACTGTTGCTCCAACCGGCGATATTCGGGCACGCCAATGATTTGCTCGAATTCCTGGAAGTTCAGCAAATCCGAGAAACCGGCAGTGGTGCCGTGTTCTTTCAGATAGCGGAAGCAGGCAGCCATTGCTTTGGTGGCGGAAAACAAGCCTGCAAGCGGGAACACCGCAATTTTATAGCCGAGTTCCTGCAACTCCCGGGCTGTGAGAAGGGGGGTTTTGCCGCCTTCTATCATATTAGCGAATAGGGGGGCGTCTGGGAAGGCAGCTGCAATCGCTTTCAAGTCTTCAATGGATTGGGGCGCTTCGATGAATACGATATCCGCACCGGCTTCATAATACGCCCGCCCCCGGCGAATGGCTTCTTCTAAACCCAGGGGCGCTCTGGCGTCGGTGCGCCCAATAATTACTAAGCCGCTGTCGCCTCGGGCGTGGGCGGCAGCTTTGATTTTTTCGACATGTTCTTCGGCGGGGATGACGCGCTTGCCTTCAAAGTGGCCGCATTTTTTTGGCCATTCTTGGTCTTCGAGGATGATGCCGGCTACTCCCAGCTGCACGGCATCGGTGACAGTGCGGATGACATTGAGGGGGTTGCCATAGCCGGTGTCGATGTCGGCGACGAGGGGAGTGCTGACAGATTGAACAATTCGCCCGACGCTGTAGAGCATTTCGGTGGCGGTGAGGAAACCGTAGTCGGGGCGTCCGAGGGTGGAGCCGGAAATGCCAAATCCGCTGGTGAAGACAACCTCGAATCCCAGCTGTTCGACAAGCTGTGCGCCAATGCAGTCGTAGACGCCGGGAAGTACGAGGATTTCTGGGCGTTTGAGTATTTGCCGGAGTTTTTGGGCTTTGGACATCAGTTGTAGGGGTTGGTTTAACTAGACTATTTTCACACTTAATCACAGTCTAGATAAAGCCGCCCCCCACAATCGACGGCTTAAAAGCGGGAGGGGAGGGTAGCAGGGAGTGTGTCACTTTTGAATCCGGGAGCGTGTAGAGACGCGACATGTCGCGTCTCTACAATTAGTCCGCGTCGGCGGACGCATGCCATGCGGGAAGTAGGGGCGAACAGCCGTTCGCCCCTAGGCGCGGCTACAATCGCCTGGGATTGAGATAAAAAAAGCGGTCGCCCTTCCCTCGGGAGCTCGGCTCGCACGGGTAGGGTTTCCGCTGATTTTTGTCTGTATGGAATTGCCCAATGTCAAGCAAAGGAGGGCAGCATCAGGTCTAGAGCGACTGGATGTAGTTCTCTATTGTCGCGATGTTCTCATCGTAGGCAGAGGCGTCACCTATGGAAACACCTTGGTTCTGTACAAAAAATTTGAACGGCAAATTTCTCACCCCGAAGAAGGTGACGAATCCGTCTGGCTGAAGGGTATCTCCGTTCAAACCAATTGCCCAGTACCGCTCTTTGTAATTCTTGAGTTCATTGATTGTACCTTGGCCGGCTTGAATCTCCCGGTCGCGTACACTTTGGATATAGTTTTGCAGGGTAGAGATATTCAGATCGTAAGCGGATGGGTCGCCTATGGAAGCGTAATTACGCAGGTAAAAGTTGAACGGCAAATCTCGATCTGAAAAGAATTTAAGGAATCCATCCGGCTGTAAGGTATCTCCGTTAAGGCCAATTGCCCAGTTGCGACTCTTGTAATTATTGAGTTCCGCAATAGTCGCCTGGGCGGCTTCGATCTCTTGTTTGGGGAGAAGTCCTACTTGTGGCAGTTGCGTCATATACAATCTTCTGAAATGAGTGATATTTTGAGTTGAAAGCCGAGCGCTTAAATTCAGCCATAGGTTTTGACTGAACTGGCCCCACTTGCAAAAAGTTGAGAG
>CAZJNL010000395.1:0-5423 GCA_964546515.1 uncultured Oscillatoria sp. | reverse complement strand
TTTTTCCTGACATCCAGCATGAAAACCGGTGCAATTTTGAATATATCTTTTTTTAAAACTTTATTAATATACTCCATAAACCCGCTCTTGTCAACTGTCAGGTTTTCCGTGTAATTACTTTATTAAAATGCCGGTCGTCCCACTCACACCGGCAGACTGGGAGAGGGAGCAGGTGGTGCCGGTGGCGCTGCCAGATCGCCCGGAAATGGGATTCGCGTGCGGGACAGTCGGCAGCGCCAAGAGTTCTACTCTCCTGCAGAGGGAGACTCAGAGTCGTGGTTGGTCACCATATGAGCACGCGCCTCGGCATCAGCCATCACGTCAGCCATCTTTTCGAGCATTTCCCCCGGGTAATTTTCCAACACCCTGGTAGACAGGGCAATGCGATTTTTCCACTCATCCACCTCAGTGATCACAGCTTTAATCGACTGACCCACCTTAAACGCATCGGGGAGAGATGTAATGTAAGTTTGGCTGATTTGCTTAATGTGCAGCAAAGCGGTGACGCCATCCAAATCCACAAACAGCCCAAACGGCTTGATACTGACAATATCGCCCTCCACCAGCAGGCCAACCTTTAACTGGCTGACGCGATTCGCTCGAGCCAGCAAGCGCTGGGACAGTACCAGTTTGTTTTGTTCGGGATTGACTTCCAAAAAGTTGGCACTCAGGCGCTGACCGACGAGCCCCTCTAAATTGTCGCGCTCGATCAGGTGCGATCGGGGAATAAACCCCCGCAACCCCTCCACATCCACAGTAACGCCGCCCTTATTGACTCCCGTCACCCGCACCTGCACAGTTTGGCCACTTTCATGCGCTTGGGCCAGATTGTCCCAGACCAGCTTGGATTCCAGTTGGCGGACAGAAAGCGTCACCTGACCTTCAGAATCCTGCTCGCGGACAATCAGGAAGTCCCGCTCTTCCTGCAACGGCAGCACTTCCGACAAATTTGTGACCCGTCTCAAGGAAGCCTCTGCGATAGGGAGAAAAGCCGGTGACTTGCCACCGATGTCAACATACGCGCCATCCTTGGTGTGTTGAAACACCTTGCCGCGCACGACAATTCCCTTTTGAAACTCGTAGTTGTGCTTTTCGAGGGCTTTAGCAAAATCGTCCATCGAAAAGGACGCCTTTGCCCCTTGAGACCGAATCGATTGTGGGTTCATGACAGTTCAAAACAAGAAAACAGAGATTGACCTTGGATGCTGGCCCTTCCGCCCGAGGCTGAAAGCCACCGGCTCTGGCGACAGGAGCCAACCAATAGCTCCCTCACTCTAGCTAATTATCAGCTTTTTGTGGGGAGCCATCGGGGCGACATTCCCGCTGCAGGGCTATAAATCTCCTCTGAACCCCTGAGGTGTAGGGGCGGGTTTATAAATATCCTCAGCTGACCCGAGACATTGCTAGTGAACCCGCCCCTACTGGTGAACCCGCCCCTTATGAGCGGGGGATAAATGGATTATATCATGTCAGGTGAATTGACCTTAAAAAAGACCCTCACGCCCATCCCCTCTCCCAAAATGGGAGAGGGGAGAAAAAATAAGCGTCTTTTTCTTACTCCCCCTCACCCCTTGTGGTCGAGGGGGTAGGGGGGTGAGGGGTGGGAAGTGCGGTTAATCAACCAGATATGATATTATGGGCACTTAACCGGACAGGATATGAGACGGGGTTTAATAGCGAAAAAGCCAAACCACCAGAAACGGGGTTTATTGTGGGAAGTAAGCCCAACATGTGAGTCTCCCTTGAGGAGAAACCCGGTTTCCCGCCCCAAGCAGGGCTTAACACTTACATTGCCAACGCCCTCTAAATCTGCGTAAAATCCGCAGCGGTGAAAGTCTGAGGTTGAATCCCGAGCAGCGTCGCCAAATATTCGCCAGTATCAGCCAGCCGGATAACGGTATTAGCACCGGCGGCTTCTATGAGGATATCCGCAAACGTCAGAGCCGAACCCAGACCGATGGAATCCTCACCATCGGTAAAATCCGTGATAATGTCTCCAGCAGGCTGAGTTTGGCCGCCATCTCCGGGCGAGTAGGCGAATATATCCGCACCGGCACCCCCCGTAAGGGTATCAGCGCCAAGAGCGCCGGTGATTCTGTCAGCGCCGGCACCCCCGACAATTCGGTTGGCGACAGGGTTGCCCAAGATAGCGTCATTGCCTTGGGAACCAACCAGATTTTCGATATTCGTGCCAAAGGCAATCACCGTGGCGTAGATGTCAGTCGTATAAGTTCTCGTCGCGTACACCGGCTGGCCGTCCTGTGTGCCGACCTGTTCGGGAACCGTATAAGTCGCACCGTTAAGCGCACTGGTGGTCGTGTTGTGACCGCCCTCATTCATGTCAAAATAGTAGCTGTCAGTTGCCGGCAGGGCAGAAAAGTCCAGCGTGTCGTTCCCGGCGGCATCCCAAATACTCTGCTTGACATCGAAAAACGTGCCGATATCAAACTTGTACGTTGTGTCGGTCTTGTTAAAATCACTGACCCCGTAGAGATTCTGCAGAGCCCGGATGTCGAATGCCATCGGCGACCGCGCTCCAGTCCCTGCAAAGTTGTAACTCATTACGGTGTTCGTGTCGTTATCTTTTGCCGGAGAGAGGAATGGCCCGACTTCGACTTCCTGCTGGTTTGCGTCACTCAGGGTAGAGTTTGAGTAGTCATAGGGGTGTTTTAGGCCCAAGGCATGACCGATCTCGTGAATCAAAGTTTCGTAGCCGAAACTGCCAGGGCCGCTGGCAAATGCCTGATTTGGATTTGTTTCATAATTGCGGCTTAAATGCACGTCACCGCCAATTTGCTGGCTGACGCCAGAACTCTCTTGAGGGGGAAGATAGGCGTAGGCGTAAAAATTGTTGCTCCCATACCCGTTGGAAAACATGATTCGGATCTGACCTTCGCTGGGAGGTCTGTCTGGCACCTCGACGATATTGAAAGGCAGGATTTCGTCATACTTTTGCATAATCTGGCGGACATTATTTTTGATGGCATCGCTGACCTCCCCAACGCCTGATTCCGATCCCGGGTACAAAAAGGCACTCGCAGTCGTCACAAAACTGTAGGTGAGCGTGCCATCCGCCGGGACATCCCACACTTGTACCGACGCCGTCTGTGTGCTGTCCGTCGAGGTCGTGCCAGTTGTCGTTGTGCTAGTCGTTGCCGGATTGTCTACGAAAAATGACCGAGAACCAGGAAAAATTAAGCTTTTAATTGCCTCTTCATCCAAGAAAAGAGACGGGCGGCGACCCTCGTTCTGGCCCAAGGTTACATAGTGTTCAAACGCCTGCCGGTTGCTCAGACCTGCCGCTCTTAAGTCTCGGTTCGTGTTTAGATAGTATGACGGGTCAAATACCAGCGAGGCGCGGCGTCCCTCCTGCAAACCGCTAATTAGATAGTGATCAAACAGTTGCTTGTTGTTCAAACCGACAGCTACTAGATCCGGGTTGTTAATTCGATAGTATTCTGGGTCAAAAAACCGTGAGGCTTTGCGACCCTCCGCTAGGCCATTATTGAGATAGTGATTAAACGCAAATTCGCGCTCGCTTTGAAGAAGCTGATCGGCTTGCGATACCGTCCCACTACTGCTGGAGCCGCCAGTTAAGGTATCCGACGCCAGGGAGTTGAGAGCGAACTGCAACCCCGCCTCAGCTACGTCGGGGTTGTGTTCTAAATAGTAGCTAAAATCAAAAAAAGGTGAGGGATCTTGACCGAGGTAAATCCCCTCAGTTTGAAACTCTAACAGCAATTGGCGGTTGCTCAGACCTGCGATATCGGAATTTGTCGATCGATAAAAAGTGAAATCAAAAAATGGGGAAAACGGGCGTCCTTCTTGCAGACCATAATTATCGAAATGTGTCAAAAGCTGTTTATCTGTGAGGCCTGCTAAGTCTGGATTGTTAAGCCGATAGTAGTTCACATCGACTATATCTAATGATATTTCTGGGGCCAGATAAATTGAGGGCATGGTTTATCTCCTAGAGGGCACAAATTACCTTCCACTCACAAATGTAGCGGGATCAATAGTGTCAGGGAAGAATAATTTCCCCGAACAGAGAACTTCCTCGGACTCAACCGGCAGCCAGTTGGCGAGGGGCGCTGGGGCTAAATCCTATCAAGTCTCCTAAATCCAATTATAATAAAAACCCTCACCTCCCCACAAATTCCCCCCGGGACTGGGGGAGGGCAGAGAAGATTGAGAACTTAGGCGCTCTGGTGGACAGAGGACGGGAAGGGATGTACTCACGCAAAAGGGCAAAAAACTGTGACTTGCTTCTCCCCCACCCACTCCTAATGGGCGGCTCCGATCGGAGCGGCAAGCATAATATTAGCCTATTTGATAAAAGCATTGCCGCCCTGGCGAGCCGCCGGCACTATGGCAAGGTCTGGCCAAAGAGCTGCAGCACTTGCTTCCAGGCATCCGCTGCGGCGGTGGGACTGTAACTGGCCCGCTGGTCGCAGAAAAAGCCGTGGTCAGCGCCGGTGTAACGAAAGACGCGGTGAGGGATTTGATGTTTCTGGAGTTCAGCCTCAATTTGGTCAACTTGCTCCGCTGGGATGCTGGCGTCCGAGGTGCCAAAAAACACACAGATGGTGCCGGTGATGTCCTTGGTGCGGGTGATGGTGGGCTCGCCACCCCCCGGCGTCCAGTTGGTAATGCCGGCACCGTAAAATGAAGCTGTGGCTTTAATATCGGGGAGGGTGGCGGCCAGGTAAGCGACGTGGCCTCCAAAACAGAAGCCAATGCAGCCGGTGGCGTCTGCTTTCACAAACGGCTGAGCTTTCAGGTAGTCGATTGCCGCTTGGATATCCCCCAGAAGCTCTGACACCTCGGTTTGTTCCTTGTAGCGCCTGCCGAGCTGAACTGCTTCCGCAGTGTAGCCGGTTTCAAAATCCGGTGCGAGGCGCTGGTAGATGGCCGGTGCAATGGCCACATAGCCTTGTTTAGCAATTCGCTGCGTAACGTCCCGGATGTGGGCGTTGACCCCAAATATCTCCTGGATAACCACAACAGCTGGAAAAGGCCCCTCGCCCTCAGGTTGGGCCAGGTAAGCAGCTATTTGCAAATCTCCGTTATAAATTTTAACGTGAGCGGTGAGAATCTCTAGGTCTGCCATCTGGATTGCAATTAATATGGTAGAAGTGTCAAAAATCTAGATTGTCATATCTGGCGCACACCGGCAAAGTCTATATTAAAAACAAGCGCTAGACAGCTCCCTTTGGAGTTGCTATACAAAATCCAAAAAAAATGGCACGTCTGCCAGGGGAGTTTCGTCTGTTTCCTCTAAGCGCATCGGAGGTTCCGTGATGGTTCAGTTTCACATTCAGCCAGATAGTGACATTCCAGCATCAAATCAGCTGTTTAATCAAATCCGATTTGCGATCGCATCGAGGCAGTATCCCCCCGGACACCAGCTGCCCAGCACGCGA
>CAZJNL010000394.1:0-5427 GCA_964546515.1 uncultured Oscillatoria sp. | reverse complement strand
CCCTGGGACATCTCAGCCTCGGCACAGTCAACTGGAGTTTGGTACTGCCGGTCTGGCTGGGGACGGTGCCCGGGGTGCTGGTGGGCGCTAGGCTCTGCAAAATAGTCCCTCAAGGCGGTCTGAAGTTTGTGATTTACGCAATTTTAGTGGGGGTGAGCTGGAAGTTAGTCTATCAGGCGTGATCCGAGAATTTTGGCTTTCAGGGAATGGCTGTCGTTAGCGCTCTCACCGGCAGCTGTAGCCGGAATGTACTTCTCTTAGAGAAGATGAACAGAGCGAAACTAATCAGTACGAAAATTACAGCAGCTTTACCGTACCGGCTTAAAATCCTATCGAGGGCAGGTTGACGGGTTAAGAGGTGAGCGACAGCGCACCAAACTTCTACTCGAAAAAAATCTGATAATAATAACTCCCTGACGAGCAGGCTTACTGCTAGGAAATAGCGGCAGGTAGATACTGATGAAACCATTGCGCTCCCAGAGCGGGCGCAAGGGCCACCCGCTGGCGGCCAGCTTTGGGGGCTCGCTGCTGCAGCGCCACCCGCACCGGCTCTCAGCATGGAGCGCAGGATACTGCTGTCGCAGACTTGCAGCGGCGGCTTGGGCCAAAACAGCGCTATCCAAGCAGCCGGTGGCAATTTAAAAGTGTGAATTTATACTGAAACTCGTAATATTTGCCTATAATATTGACAAATGTACTAAATTTCGATAAAGTTACGGGCGATTAATTTAACATAATTCCGATTGGGCCACCGTTGTTTTTTACCTAACTCCCAGAAACCAAGGGAAAATCATATAACTAAAATCCGATGCGCTTACAGGGGATTAAGAAATGTAAAAAAAATATAAAAGTTTTACGTTCGGCTATTTTTTGAGGTAAACCTAATATAAGGCTAGGCCGGGGAGCTTATCTTAACCACCAGCACACCTAGGTTTTGGAAAAAATAAGCAAATGAGGAGGTAGAGATTGGGATGGGGCCAGTTGTTTATATTTATATGCAGCTACAAACAAAGGAATGACTTGTGAACATTTTTGAATTTACCCTTCTAGTTTGGATTGGGTCATTTACCGCCGGTTTTTTAGGGTCGCTGACTGGGTTAGGGGGTGGAGTCGTGATTGTGCCCCTCTTAACTTCAGTATTTGGAGTTGACATCCGGTACGCCATTGGCGCTTCACTGGTGTCTGTAATCGCGACTTCCTGCGGAGCCGCCTCCGCTTATATCAAGAAAGGCTACACCAACCTGCGGCTGGGAATGTTTTTAGAAGTAGCGACGACAGTCGGGGCGATAATCGGAGCTTTAATTGCCACTTTTGTCTCTGTGAAAGCGCTGACGGTGGTGCTGGGCATTGTCCTGCTGTATTCAGCGTACCTGTCACAGCAGCCCCGACATGATGAGTATTTTGACACTGACCCACCTGACCCCCTAGTAACTCAGCTGAGACTCAATGGCACTTACCCAACTCCCGATGGGGTGATGTCTTACCAGGTTCATTCGGTCCCGGTTGGGTTCAGTCTGATGCTGGTAGCTGGAGTGATTTCCGGGTTGCTGGGAATTGGTTCCGGTTCGCTCAAGGTACTGGCGATGGATCAAGCCATGCGCCTGCCGTTCAAAGTTTCCACAACCACCAGCAATTTTATGATCGGCGTGACGGCGGCGGCGTCGGCGGGGGTATACCTGGCGCGGGGCTATATCGATCCAGGACTGTCAATGCCGGTGATGTTGGGCGTAGTGCCCGGTGCTTTGTTGGGAGCGAGGGTATTAGTAGGAACTAAGACTCAGGTTTTGAGAATTATTTTCGGTTTCGTCCTGGCGGCAATGGCGTTTAAAATGGTTTACAACAGTCTGCATGGGGGGCTTTAAAATGTATCAATTTGATTCGGGTTCTCAGTCGGTATCGCGAGTGCGGTCGGAGAGGAAAGTCGTTCCATTCCCGCTGCAGCAGGAAGCCCCAGACTGTGATGCCGGCGAACTTTCTCAGGACTGTGGGGTTGCCGGTGACAGTCAGGTTGCGGAAATAGCGAGCGACCGGCAACTTCAGCTGGCGATCGGCAACCTGCTCAAATATGGGGTTATTCTGGCTAGCGCCACAGTCTTTATCGGCGCAGTTCTGTACTTGATCCGCCACGGTGCGGAGCAGGCTGACTACCGCATTTTCCGAGGAGAGCCCGACCTGTTCTGCAGTCCCGCAGGTGTGGTGAGCGCGGTTCTGTCAGGCAGCCGGCGCGGTATCATTCAACTGGGACTCCTAATTTTAATTGCTACTCCCGTCGTCCGGGTGATATTGTCTCTATTAACTTTCCTGCGGCAGCGAGATTTTACCTATGCGATCGTGACATCGATCGTACTGTCTGGGCTGCTCTACAGCCTTATAGGAGCCTACTTCAAATTTCAATGAAGATTCGGCTCCTGAGCGTTCACCCGCCACAAGGAGGCGGCTCAGCCTATTCCAGTCAAGAACTTGCCTGTGGGTTGCGCCGCCTCGGACATGAAGTGCTGCACATTTCGCCCTACAAATCCGCACCCTGTACGGCCCAGTATCCCGGATTGCTCTGGTTTCCGGCAGACTTTCCAGCGGTTGAGCATTAGCCCACAAGCCCAATCGGAAATAGACCGGCACGTTCAAGCCGCCTATTTAAATCATAGCCCTTTCGAGGTTGTAATTTTGGGTCGCGAGTCTTTTCTCTGGCACCTCCCCGCCATCCGCCAGGTCGATCGCAATAAGCCGGTGGTGCTGATATGTCGGGGAGCGTATATTAACCGTCTGGTTGGCAGCGAGCCGGTTGACTGGAAAATCCGGGAGCAACTGACAGCGCTTTACCGGGGCTGCGACCTGATTATTTGTATAGCTCGCCACCAGGCTGAATCCCTGCACCGCGCAGTTGGGGTAGCTAAATTTATCTTTGCCTCAGCCTCCTTAGATGCCTTCAGCGCTATAAACTCTGCCCGCTTCGCTTCTTGTTCAGCCCTCTGTTTAGCCCCCACAGCCTCGTTAAATCGCTGCGAGAAGTGAACATCCACTAGAGAGATATCATCCACCGCAATGTGATAGTTAGCCAGCCGGCTGGTCAGAGAATCGTCTATTCTACTAAATTATCACAGTTGCCACATACTGTCGCTCCCACCGGCTCGCGCTCGCGCCAGTTCGCCCTCGCGGGTAAAGTCAGCCAATTTAAGTTCTGAGTAGCTGAGCACCCAGTCTGCTGGGTGCGAGCGGGCACAAGAGGAGGTGAAATCTGGGCAGCGCTAGAGGGTAAAATGCGCCTCACTTTTCCCTACCGGGAGTCCGTCACCCCGCAAGCAATCGCTGATACAATAAATAAAGGGGCGATTGGGCTTCACCCCACCTGCTTTCACCGGCAACCGCAAAGCCCCTAGGAAGCTAGTCCCCGTAGCGTTGCATTTTGGAGGGCGCAAAACATGACTGCCGGCAGAAATTATCCATTATATGAATTTGTCAGCCCACTCCTGGCTGAGGCTCTCGCTGCTGCCAAAACCATCAAAACTCCGTGCACCAAAACGAAGCTGCTATCCCAGATAGCCGCCTCTTGCGCAAGATTTGAGCGGAAAAATCAAGCCTTAGAGGTTCTATCTCAAGCCCTTGAAGTGGCCAAAAAGATTGAGGAGCCGGCAATTAGAGCGAAAGCAATGGGGGAAGTCGCCGGTTTGTGTGAGGTTGAGCCTCAGCTGAGGGAGCGAGCGGACGAAATATTATCGCAAGCCCTAGAGGTGGCTCAGACTGTCCAGAATAACCCAAAAGGACAATATGAGGCACTATTAGAGATTGCCATGCACCACGCAAACGCTGGCCAAAACGAGCGGGCTTTGCTGGTGGTGGAGATGATAGAAAGTTCCTCTCACAGAATGGCAGCCAAAACTTACATTTTGCAGTGGATAACTCGCCGGCACGCCGAAGCAGGTGAACATGACCGAGCTTTCCAAATGGTAATAGAATCTGAGACTTACAGTCTTTATGACCAAATATTTGCACTTTTCTCGCTGGCTAACAATTACGCCAAAGCCGAACGACCGGACCTAGCCGAGCGGACTTTATCCGAAGCTCTAGAGATGGCTGCGACACAAGAAAATCCCATTGCTAAAGCCAGTAGACTGGTATTGCTAGCTGACGAATATTCCAGAAAAGGACATCCGGATACAGCGCTTCAGATATTGCCACAAGCCTTGCAGGCAGCCAGAACTATTGAGGAAGAACATACAAAAGATACTCTGCTGGATCGGATTGCTGAGGCATACGCGAGAGCCGGTCAGCCCGACTGTGCCCGACAGGTGCTTCAAACCATAGAAAATGCCGAGTCAACCTCATTTTGGAGAGTTTATGCGCTGCTGGAAATAGGAAGCGCGTATGCAAAAGCTGGCGAGAGCGCTCGGGCTGCTGCTGAATTATCTCAAGCTCTTGAAGTCGCTAATGCCCTACAGGATGCCGGTGACAGAGCCGATGCCTTAATTGATCTAGCGGCCACCTATTTGTCAGCCAGCCATATGTATAGATCCATTCAGGTATTAGAGCAAGCCCGTGAGGTCGCCAAAACTTTAGAGTATAGCGATAAAGTGGACAGATTGAAGTCGATTGCTTTTTGGTATCGGGAGGCGGGACTGTACGATAAAGCGCTAGAAGTAGTCACAGAAATCAGGCATAGCTATGCCAGAAACAATTCGTTGGCTCACTTAGCTCCCGCCTACATAAATGCTGGACAATACGACCAAGCCCTGCGGGTAGTGGAAATGATAAGTGACGCCAAGTATAAAGCTGAGGGGTTAGCAAGAATCGCTCTCAAGTGTGCTGAAGCTGGACAGAGAGAGCGAAGCTTCGAGACATTTTCTCAAGCAGTGCGAACCGCAAAAACCATCAAGAAGCGCGGGCCAAAGCGCGCCGTCTTAATTCAGATTATTCGCTGGTATATGGAAACTGGCAAATACTCCCACACCCTTGAGACTGTAAAAGCCATTCAGGATGCCTCGTTAGAAGCCGAAATGTTAATAAACTGGATAACTCCTAAATACGAGGAGGCTGGCCTTGTCAGCAAAGCCGCTCAACTGTACGCTCAAGCTGAGCGAGCAATTGAGCGCATGAAAAACAGTCCCGAAAAAGGCATGTGGATGGCTAGGATATCTAAAATATATGCGAAAGCCGGCCAATATGAGCGAGCTTTGCAAGTGGCGAGAGGCATAAAGAATGGTCAGGCAAAAGTGGAGGCATTGCTTGACATTGCCGAGCAATACGCAGCCGCTCAGTAGGGTGCGTTCCCCGCTCTCGAGTAGAAGTAGGGTGCTGTGCCAGAGGGAACGCACCCTACAAGCTCTCCCATTAGGGAGTTGAGCGAGAGATTTACATAGAAGCCCGCTCCATCTCCGCCAGCAACGTCTCCAACGGATCGACCTTGAAAAAGAGAACCATATTTCCTGCCAC
>CAZJNL010000393.1:0-5491 GCA_964546515.1 uncultured Oscillatoria sp. | reverse complement strand
ATGCTCCTAGTCCTTGATTTTGGGGGCACGACAGCTCGCCGCTGCTGTGGGGCATCCGGGATATCGCTACTTCCAATCGTCTCGCCGCGCCCTTTCGCCTGCGAATGCGGATGCCAGCACAGACCTGGAAATTATGCGCTCACAGGCTCGGGAGTTGCTGGGAGGAGAGCGACCATTGGCGATTGGAGTCAGTTTTGGGGGGCGGGTAGATGCCACCACCGGCACGGTGCGACTGTCCCATCTTCAGGCTGGGAAAATACCCCCCTGCGCCAGATGCGGTCGGCGGAATTCGGGGTGCCGGTGAGTGTGGACAACGACGCCAATGTTGCGGCGCTGGGGGAGCACCGCTTTGGTGCAGGCACCGGCTGTGACAGCTTCCTCTATATAACTGTGAGCACCGGCGTTGGTGGCGGCTGGATTCTCAAAGGACGCCCCGGGCGGGGAGCAGGCGGCATGGCGGGAGAGATTGGCCACAGTTGACCCAGGGGGCCCGCTGGTGCGGTAAGCGGGGCAGTGGGTCGCGCTTGGCATCAGGGCCCTATATGGCCCGAGAAGGGCTCGACCGGCTGCAAGCGCAGCCAGAACGGGGGCAGATATTGCGCCGCTTTCCGCCGGTGACAATCTGGAAGCCATCACCGGCTTAATGGTGAGTCAGGCGGCTGAGGCAGGGGACGACTTAGCAAAAGAGGTGCGGTCTTTGGGCCGGTTGGGCCCGGGGGGTGGGGATTGGCAACGCCGCCAACCTGATAAATCCTCAGCGTTTCGCGCTTGGCGGCGGCGTCACTTTTGCCGGTGAGCCCTTCAAACGAGGTAGTGCTGCGTGTGGCGCGACAAACCGCTTTGCCTGAAGTTGAGTTTGATAACGTCTGTGCTGCACAAGGGCGACGAAGCACCACTCTGGGGTGCCGTGGCGCTGGCAGAAGATTTACTCGACTCTTAAGGTAAGGACTGGGTTTTAAGGTTTGATTGAAACAAATTTGAAAAATTTGTGCGCCGCAGGCGTCCCCTTTGGATAGGTTTGAAGGTTGGAGCAGGCTGGAAATCAACCTGCCTACAAGCCTTCGAACCAACAGGCCTGCCCCAAGTCAATCATCTCAGCTCCGGAGGGCAGGCTCCACCGGCGTTTCCTTCTCCCAGCCGATCATCTCTTGCAGACCTTCCCAAGTCGGTGCAAAGGGTGGCACAGCCAGAGTACAAGCCTTCCAGCTTCCTTGCACCGGCACGTTGAGCTGCATACATTGGCCACCTCGCCGCCCAGCGAGGCTGTAAAACCGGCAGTTGCGACAGGTAGAAGCTAGACACTTGCTGGTACTCATGGATGTCTTACTGAAACTCGCCGCTTCTACTATGCAACTTTTTTGCGAAGCGAATAGTAGTATAAGTATCAAAATGAATGTGATAAGTTTAAAAAAATCTGTTAATCTAAATATCTCAAACTCTGTGACGCTAGGCTTGTCTGCAGGCGATGGAAGTCACCAGGGGAGGTGTGGGGTGCGTTATTAACGCACCTTACTCTTGCGTGCTAGGTCGCCGAAACGGCTGGCGCACCGGCACCCGAGGTGCTAGCGGGTGCAGCCGTATCGCCGGCACCCGACGAGGTGCTACCGGGCCCTGCCGGCGAGACGGTGTCAGACTTGCCAGGGGTTTCGCTACCGGTTTCACTCCTTGTCCCTGGAGCTCTAGCGCCGTCATCGCTCTGGGTTGGGGACCGGTGCGGTGAAGTCCCTGGAGTGCGAGCAGGCGGAGGCGCGATCCGGCAGGTTCTGGGAGTTGGGAGCCGTGGTACTGTTATCCGGTGCCGGCGAGGGAGCAGGTGCTGTCTGTGGCGGGGGACTTGGCTGAGTCGGAGGTTCGTGAAGGCGCGGCTGCCGGTGTCGGAGAATCGTTGCGCTGGTTGAGGTAGTATCAGGTGCCGCCCGCCAGCGCCGCAAGAGAGGTGAGAATAATACCTAGCAGCAAGCCACGAGCAGCTGTGGCTTGCTGCGAACGTCTTGATACTCGGCTTGCCGGTAGCTCTGGGAAACTCGACCGCGCGTGTTACCGTCGTCATAAGCCGCTCGCTGAGAATCGTCGGCTGTGCTGTCAACCGTTTCGGTGCTTCGCGTCGTGCTGGTGTAAGCGTTCGTTTGAGGGTCAGTGTGAACCTCGCGACTGACTTCACGGCTGTAGTTATTTGGCTGGTTCGTTTTCATAATTCATCTTGCCAGAACTCGTCAAAAAATCTTCTTGTCTGACAGCTTCTCGTCTTTTCCACAGCGAGCGAACAGGTTGGCTGTCAGGCAGTTTTGAGACAGGTCGGAATTCAATTCAGCAGTTGGCATCACTGACTGATAAAACTCCTGCCATTCATGCCGGCAGCTATCAGCTTTTAGCTTTTTGTTCGCTGTCCTAAGTTCCCTGTCCTGGGAATCCCTTGTTGGGAACTCCGGGAGATAACTCCGGACTCGCTCCGCGATCGCAGCTGCTCTTTCCCGACGGACAGCGGAAGTGTAGCTGGCTAACAATTAAGCTAATCACAATCTAATTTGCTTGGCGTTTGTGCCGCCTCTTCCCCTGGAGTGATTTCAAGCAAGCTTGGCCTTGAAAGGGTGATTAGCTGTCAGGATGAAGTTCCGAAAGCGAGACAGGAGGCGGGTGAGAGTCAGAAGGACCGCGAGAGACAGGAGCCTGAAGGTTCTCTTGACTTCTGACTTCTGACTTCTGACTTCTAACTTCTGGCAGATTTCTCCTGCGGGGGCACCCTGCCATCACCCCCCTCGCTAGCACGCCTAGTTTTGTCTTGCCTGAAAGCCTTCCTGCAGCAATTCTAGGATTTCCAAGGAGCGAGCTTAAAATTTTACAGTCAGACAACTAACTTGCGACTTCCCACTCAGGAAGGAGAAGTGGAGGCCGGTTAATTTTAAACGAGCTTTCGTCCGTCTCACTCTTTATATAAAGCTAGGTTGAGAAAGAAAAGAAGCCCTTCCCTACTTTAGGAGAAGCGAAAATAGTTTTGAAAGCCCTCAAACGGGAGCGATAAAAATCATCTCCGCCCGCAGTTATCTGTTGCTAGCCGTTGGAATGGGATGCAGATGTTTGAGTGGGGGTTTTTATCCATCGATTGCTGGAATTTGCTAGGGATTCCCTGAATGCGGGAGGAGTGCGTCCCGATTTGGCAAATATACCGAAAGGGCAAAAGTTCCCGCTCCCACTGCGTCCGGCTCCCGTGCAGGTGCCGGCACGGTGAGAGCGGGATACCATTGCCAGCGACCTGAAGAGGAGCAACCTGCCAACCTGAGGGGGCCAACCTGAGTGGGGCATTGGGCATTGGGCATTGGGGATTGCTAATCCCCCAGGTCAGGAGCCTAATTTCGGTTAATCGACCGGGATAGATATTAAACATTGGATTGCCCTCGCGCAAGGATGCCGAGACAAAGAAACGCTATCAGGCGAATCGCACTATTGCTTTCTAGCCTGGGGCCTGAGATAATCTAGCCCTGAGGCATCGATTGCTCAGCAGGTGGCCATCTAAAATCCAACAAAAATATAAAATTCCCTGTTGCCGGTGGAGAGCACTTCCGAAGGCAATCGGCGGCGGTCAGCCTGGGACAGCTGAAAAGTAGAGGCTGTGTGATCGCCATCACCCAGTCAGCATCGAATTGTCACAGACTCTCAGAGGTTTCAATCACTACCAGCTCTAGAAAGGCACGCCAGTATTGATTTAGGAATACAGATAAGGACAGAAAGGCTGTCCGCCACGCTGTAACTGGGGGGGGGGAGATTCCCATGTTGGAAAAACTACTGCTAGCCGCCGCCATCACATTTTCGCTCCACCTGATTCTGGGAGTGAGTGCTCCTGCTGCAACCCAGCGCGATTCAGAATTGAACCGGCAGCCCTCGGCAGCTCAAATTGCAATGGCATCGCGCAGCCAGCCATTTGTAGGGGCGGGTTCACCCGAAATATTTGGGACACCATGAAGAATCTTAATAAACCGCGGCGACGCCTTGTAGGGGCGGGTTCACCCGAAATATTTGAAACACATAGAAAATCTTAATAAACCCGCCCCCCGCAGATTCGTCAAAGCCGTAAGCGTTGCGGCTCCTTTGGAGCTGCCTGCTGCCATCAGACACCGGCAGCGCCGCCAACAGCGTTCCGCCCTCAGGCTGACCGTGCGATAAAAGATTTGAGGCGATGCAACAAGCTTGACTCACCCCAACTGCATTCGCTCTCAGACAGCCAAGGGCGGGGGGAGCTGGCATATATACCAATCGCGGCACGCCCGGAAAAGATTTTACCAAACTGCAACGAGCTGTAAGGTTTTAGGTGTAGGGTGTAGGGAAAGGGAGAAGCAGAGCCCACTTCTGACTTGCTTCCTGAGCTACAGAGATCGGGCTCGCCACAGAGCCACGGAACCCATGATTCCTAACCTCTACACCTTAACTGAACTGCAACAAGCGCTGGCGGCTTCCCCGGAACGCTGGCGACCGCTAGTGTTCACCAATGGCTGCTTCGACCTGCTCCATGCCGGTCATGTCCGGTACTTACAGGTTGCTAGATCCTTGGGGCGAGCGCTGGTGGTGGGGTTAAATAGCGACCGGTCGGTGCAAAGCATCAAGCCACACCGGCAGGGATTTCCCCCCCGCCCGATTGTGCCAGAGATGCAGCGAGCGGAAGTTCTGTGCTACCTCAAACCAGTAGACGGCGTCGTCATCTTTTCTGAAACCACAGCCACCGCACTCATCGAAGCGCTCAAGCCCGACATTTACGTCAAAGGCGGCGACTATAAAATGGAAACCCTGCCGGAAGCGCCGGCGGTGCTGGCGTCTGGTGGCCACCTGGAGTTAGTCAGCATCGAAATTCCCACTTCCACCACCGCCATCATAGACCGCATCTTGCGTGCCACAGCGCTGTAAGACAATGGATCGATGGCAGCAACCTTAAACAAGTGGTTTCATGACTGACTCGAAGACTAATTCAGCCCCCATCGCCGCACCGTCCGATCTTAGCGGTCTTGGCTCGCAGTTAAGGTCGGCACCTGAGAAAACCCAGATGCAGCTGATTCAACAGCTGGCAGATCCCAGCAATGCCGGTTTGGACATCTTGATGGAATTTTTAATGGAGCGCCAGTCCGCACCGGCTTCTGTGGTGGTAGGGAAAGCCTACCAAACCCTCTACCAGTCCAATTCCCCAAAAGCAGCAGAATTCCTCAAAACCTACTTTCCCACAGGCGTAGTGCCCCTGCGCTCAGAGCGCGACGCTGACTACACGGAGCTGCAACAGCTGCTCGCGCGTCAGGACTTTCAAGCCGCAGACCGGCTCACCCTGCAAAAGCTCTGCGAACTGGCCGGTGCCAGTGCGGTGCTCAGAAAGTGGCTGTATTTCACCGAGGTTGACAGTTTCCCGATTCCCGACCTGCTTTCCATCAATTCCCTGTGGCTAGTTCACTCGGAAGGCAAGTTTGGCTTTTCCGTGCAGCGGGAAATTTGGCTCTCTCTCGGCCAGAACTGGGAC
>CAZJNL010000392.1:0-5496 GCA_964546515.1 uncultured Oscillatoria sp. | reverse complement strand
ATGGGGCCAATCAGACATGCAGCGAAATTACACTTTCACTCGAATCTCAGGAAGTGAGTTGGTTTCTCACCAAGAATCGGGAAAAAGGGAGCGCAGAACAAAACAGCAACCGGGCGGACTTAAAGCGAGTTACTGACAGCATCCGCCAGAAGTGGGTAAATAATTCAGGAGCCAACATACCTCTGGCACTATACTACCCGGTCAATCGGGTGGTTCGCGAGATTTCCTTAGAAGTACCTAATGCGCCTATTGCTAAAGGAGCAGACGCCTATGACGAGGCTCTGCAAGGTACAGCAATCAATTTCGATAGCTTTTTCAAATGGTTTAGATCCTTGGAAGATTTAGAAAATGAACAGCGGCGAGACAATTCTGCGTTTCGAGATGGTAAACTAGAAGCGGTAAGGAATGCTATCTCCTCCCTGCTACCGGGGTTCTCGAACCTGCGCGTCCGGCGCTCGCCCCTGCGAATGACTGTCAGCAAACAAGGTGAGGAGCTGATTGTAAATCAGCTGTCTGATGGGGAGAAATGCTTGCTGGCAATGGTGGGGGATTTAGCAAGAAGGCTGGCAATTGCCAATCCGGGACTGGCAGAACCACTCGAAGGAAGCGGCGTTGTGCTGATTGACGAAATTGAGCTGCACCTTCACCCCAAATGGCAGCGCGAGATTATACCGGCACTGACAAGAACTTTCCCAAACTGCCAATTTATTGTCACAACGCATTCGCCGCAAGTGGTCAGCCATGTGCGACCTGAAGGGGTCTACCTCTTGGATAAAACACCTGAAGGTATCGTCGCTAAGCGTCCAGAAAGCTCATTTGGGAGAGACAGCAATCGTATTCTTGAAGACCTCATGGGTGTTTCAGAACGTCCGCAGGAAATTAAGGAGGAGTTACTTGAGCTGTTTCGACTTATTGACCGGGGAAATCTCGATGGGGCTAGGCAATTGCGCCGGCAGCTGGCAGACGAAATTGGCGCTGATGAGCCAGAGTTTGTCAGAGCAGATATCCTGATTCGCCGCAAGGAGATTCTCAACAAGTGAAGCACATTCAAAAGGGTGAGGAGCCAGAAAGCTTTGCCAGCTGGAAGAAACTGGCCACCGAAAATTGGACGCCAACCTATGATGACCTTCGGGGAGAAGTAAAAACTGATCTGCATCATTCGTTGCTGCGCGAACAGGGCTATATCTGCTGTTACTGCGGCATGGGGATTGCGGTGGACAACAGTCATCTTGAGCATCTCAAGCCCCAGAGGTACTATCAGTCTCTAGCACTGGAGTACAGGAATCTGCTGGCTTCATGCCAGAGAGAGAGTAAAAAAGATGAGCCAGTACATTGTGGCAAGAAGAAAGACGACTGGTACGATGAGCAGCTTATGGTTTCGCCTCTGGAGGCTAACTGTGCGGATTTCTTTCGCTATCAGGGTTCTGGAGAGATTCTGCCAACAGATGAGGCAGATAAAAAAGATGCTGCAGCCAAAACGATTGACAAACTCGGACTCGACATTGATAAGCTGAAAGCTATGCGCCGCAAGGCGATTGACGGGATATTGATGAATATTGAGGAACTCACCGACGAAGACATACAGAAGATGGTTCAAGGCTGTGAGAAACCCGATGCTAATGGACAATACACGCCGTTTTGTGGGGCGATAACCTACATCCTCAAACACTACTTTGTGCTTTAGGATTCACCGGCACGAGCGAGACGCGATAAGACAGCCGCGATAAATCGCGTCTCTACAAGAGTTTTCCGCACAGCCGTGCGGGAGCGCGGCTTTCTGGGACACCGGCACCTAACCATTCCTGGGGCTTGTATGCTATCCCTATAGCAAGACCGGCTCCCATCCCTGACGATCGGCCATGCCTCTAGACTTCTCTGGACAAAATCTGCAAGGACACAACTTTAAAAATCAAGACCTCACCGGCGCTAACTTCAGCGCCGCCGACATTCGGGGTGCCAACTTCACCGGCGCAAACCTCACCGGCGCAAACTTCACAGCTGCCCTCGCTGGAGTGCCGCGCAGGTATTCCGCCGCACTTCTGATCATCCCGTTACTGCTCGCCTCACTGTCCGGCTTGCTGGCGACACTGGCGGGCGCGTTTGCCGGCGCTTTGCTCAACCCCCAATTCATCAAAGGCAACACCATTTTTCCCGGCGTCGCCGTCTCGTTGTTGCTGTCTGTCTTCTTTCTCGTCACCCTGCGCCGGGGGATGGAGGCGGCTTTGTGGGCGGTGGCGGTGGCGGCGGCGGTGACAGGAGCTTCTGCTGGGGCTAAGCCCTGGTTTTTGGCTTGGGATTGGGCTTTAACCGGCATTTGGGAGGTGGCGGGGATGGCTGCTTGGGCGTGGGCGCTCGCTTTGGCGGGGGCTGCCTCTCTGGCGGCGGGTGGGGGCAGGGCGTGGGCTATCGCCGGGGCTTTGGCGTGGTTTTGGGCTTTGATTGGGGCTGCTCTCGGCACGGGAGCTGGGTTTCTCGGCGGGCTGTTTCAGGATGCTTGGGCTTCGACTGCGGTTTGGGCTTGTGCGGTGTGTGTGGCGGTGGGTGTGGGGTGCGGTTGGGCTAGCCGGCGAGCTCTGTCTGGAGACGAGAGGTTCGCCGCGATTGGCAAGATAGCCGTTGCTTTTGCCGCTATCGCCGGTACGAGTTTCCGCAGGGCTGATTTAACCGACGCCAATTTCACCCAAGCTGTGCTAAAAAAAACCGATTTCCGAAAAGCAAATCTCACCCGCACTTGCTGGCTGTCAGCCCGCGAACTTGACCGAGCCAGATTTGGCAATGCGATGCTAGCTAACCCTGCTATTCGAGAGTTGCTTGTCAGCGGAGCTGGGCGCAATAAATCTTATGCCGGCATGAATCTCAGGGGTGCCAACCTTGCAGGTGCTGACCTCAGCCACGCCGATTTGCGAGAAGCAAATCTCAGTGAAGCCTCTCTGCAAGGTGCCTGTTTAAAGTCTGCCAATCTGTCTCTCACTCAGGCATTCGGCACTGATTTTACCTCAGCCGACCTCACCGGCGCTTTGATTGGGAATTGGAATATTGACAGCAACACCCGTCTCGATGGAGTTATTTGCGAGTATGTTTATTGGCTCAACTTTCAAGTAGATCGCCGCCCTTTTAGTGGAGAGTTCGCCCCCGGTGAGTTCGCTCAGCTGTTTCAGCCGGCTTTCAATGCCGTCGAGCTAATTTTCCGCACCGGCACTGACTGGGAAGCTTTTCTCCACGCTTTCAATCAGGTGCGCTCAGAAAATCCGGGCGCGGAACTGTCGCTCCAGAGTGTTGAGCAAAAAGGAGATGGCCTTTTAGTCGTTCATCTCCAGACGGCTGCCGGCACCAATAAGGCGAAAATCCACAAGGATTTCTTTGAAGCCTATCAGTCATGGCTGGAAGCGAACGCAGAACAGTATCCGGCAGGTGAGCGGACTTCTTCTCGCGGGCAGGATGCCGGTTTGATGTCAATTTTAACACAGATCGCTGCCAAACTGAACCAAGAACAATCCACCGAATCAAGGGAGTAAGATTGGATAAGTAGAATCTGGCGAATTTTAATTTTAATTTAATCTCCCACTCAGTCACCCGCACACCAATCGAGGCGACCGGCTGGTATAATTTTAAAGCTTGCCTCTGGAACTCCCGTTCTGGAGGTTTGTGTCATGCCGGCAATCCATCAGGAGAGAGAAGCAATGAACGCATATATATGCACCGTCTGCGGCTTTACCTACAACCCAGAGGAAGGCGATCCAGAAGGGGGGATACAACCAGGCACCCCTTTTGAAGATATACCCGATGACTGGGTGTGTCCCGTTTGCGGCGTTGTTAAAGAGGATTTTGAACCGGCATAACCCAGAAGTGCGTCTCATTGTTACGAAAATGGGTAAAATCTTGTAGAGACGCGATTTATCGCGTCTGCCCTTTGCGTTCGACTTCTTGTAGAGACGCGATTTATCGCGTCTCCCCTTTGCGCTCGACTTCTTGTAGAGACGCGATTTATCGCGTCTCCCCAAATCAAAGCTCCTTGGGTTTAACTAGAATTGAGTTCCCTAACGGAAAATGAAAAAACTATTAGTCACCGGCAGCAGCGGTTTCTTGGGATGGAAACTTTGCCAGCTAGCCAAACAAGAATGGCAGGTATATGGCACGCATTTTACCCATCTGGTCGAGATTCCTGGCGTCAAACTGCTGCCGGCTGACTTGACGGATTTTCAGGAACTCCAGCGCCTCTTTCAGGAAATACAGCCAGATGCGGTTATCCACACAGCCGCCCAATCTCAGCCGAATTACTGCCAAACTCACCCGCAGGAATCTCGCGCCATTAATGTGACAGCTTCCTGGAATATTGCGGGGCTTTGCGCGGATTATTCCATTCCTTGCGCTTTTACTTCCACTGACCTGGTTTTCGACGGCTTAAACGCACCCTACCGGGAAACAGATCCCGTCTCTCCTGTCAGCATTTACGGCGAGCAAAAAGTTATGGCTGAAGAAGGAATGCTGGAACGCTATCCCCGAACGGCGGTTTGCCGGCTTCCTCTGATGTTTGGCTTTGGCGCACCGGCAGCTAAAAGTTTCATTCAGCCCATGCTGCAAGCGCTGAGGGAGGGGCAAGAACTGGCTTTGTTTGTCGATGAGTTCCGCACGCCGGTGAGCGGAAACACCGCCGCACGCGGACTTTTATTAGCTCTGGAAAACGTTCACGATCGCATCCACTTGGGCGGGAAGGAACGGGTGTCGCGCTATGATTTTATGCGTTTATTGGTAGAAGTTCTCGGACTGAGAGATGCTAAAATAAAAACATGCCGGCAAGCCGATGTTAAAATGGCAGCGCCCAGACCGCCGGATGTCTCTTTGGACAGTTCAAAGGCGTTCGCGTTGGGGTATCAGCCCCTATCCTTGCGGGAAGAATTTGAGGCTTTGCGGGGAAAGGTGTGATTTTGTGGCTAACCCGTAGTCCAGGCGTCCCGCCTGTCCCAACCAAACGCACCCAGGAAAAGAAACTTAGATGAATCCCATGAAAATTGTCGTAATTGGTGGCGGTGCGGCGGGGTTTTTTGGCGCAATTACCTGCGCGAAAACTCACCCCCACACTAGAGTCACCTTGCTAGAAGCCGGTCGCAAACCTCTGGAAAAAGTTCGCATCTCTGGCGGAGGGCGGTGCAATGTCACCCACGCCTGCTTTGACGCAGCTGTGCTGGCGCAAAACTACCCCAGAGGCGGCAAAGCCCTCCGGGGACCCTTGACTCGGTTTCAGCCTCTAGATACTGTAAAATGGTTTGAAAGTCAAGGGGTGAAACTGAAAACTGAGTCAGACGGGCGGATGTTTCCCACAACTGATGATTCCGCCACAATTGTTAATTGTCTCATCCGGGCGGCTGAAGACGCTGGGGTGGAACTTCGCACCGGCACGTCGGTGGTTGGGGTTTCTTACAAAGACGCGATAAATCGCGGATCTACAATAGATGCCTCGTTGCCAGACGCGATAAATCGCGGATCTACAAGAGATGC
>CAZJNL010000391.1:0-5503 GCA_964546515.1 uncultured Oscillatoria sp. | reverse complement strand
CCTGGTGTCAGGCGGCGCTGACTTCAAAAGCCACCTTGAAGCGGTTTTGGGCGCAGCAGCCAATTCGGCGAGAGACGTTTATCGATATTTGCAAGGCTGTGGGCATCCATAACTGGGAAGATATTATTGAGCGCAGGGACATCCAGCAAACAGAGCCACTCCTAGCTGCGGCGATGGCCGATTTACCGGCATCGGGCGAGCAGGCTGAAAGCTTCCCACTCCCAGACAAACTCCCACCGGCACGCACCCCGACAGGGCGAGCGCAGGAACTCGAAACCCTAAAAGCTCACATTCTCCACGCCGATCCCGGGGAAAATCCCACCGCCATCTGCATTGTCGGATTAACCGGCACGGGCAAAACCGCCCTCGCCAATCAGCTGATCCGCCAACTCCACACCGAAAAAGCCCCCTTCGCCGCCGCCGCATGGGCTACCTTGCGCTCGCGCACCGGCAAACCCCTCCCCTTTAATACGATTGCCGATTCCCTCTCCCTCGCCCTTTCCAACACAGATCCCCCCAAGCCCTCCGAACTTCGCGGGGGTGGGGGAATCGAAGCAGGCTCCCCTCAAGATAACTGCCTCAAAAAGACCGAAAACCTGATAAAATTTCTCAAAGAAAAACCCTGCCTAGTCGTCTTGGATGGCGTCGAGACACTCTTGAAAACTGGACAGAGCCTTGGCGCGGGCTATTTTGCCGAAGACTGCGCCGAGTACGCTTGGCTATTCAAACAGCTGGCAGAAACAGAACACCAGAGCAAAATCATTTTTACCAGCCGAGAAACTTTGGCAGAATTGCCGCAGCGGGAAACCCGCACATTGACACTGACTGGACTCGATGCTGAAGCTGCTGTCGCCCTGCTGCAATCTTTTCACCTAACCGCTACTCCCACAGAACTTGCCGAACTGCAAGCCCGCTATCACGGACATCCGAAAGCCTTAGAACTCGCAGCCGCTTTGATTCGAGACGATAGCGAATACCAGGGAAGAGTCGGCAGATTTTTGCAGGATAGAGACTGGTTGCTAACTCGCGATATTGAGAGTATACTAGATGAAGTGGTGGAACGCCTCAGCGATGGGGAGCGGACTTGTTTGTGCCGGCTTTCTGTCTACCAAACCTCAGAATATCCCCTCACTTGTGCCGGCATTGCCGCCCAGATGCCAGAGGTGAGCCGGTACGATCTCAAAGAAAACATCCTCCTGGCGCTGAAACGCCGGCACTTGCTAGAATATGACACGCAGCGAGAATCCTACCTGCTTCACCCCCTCATCCAAGAAAAAGCCGGTCACATCCTGTGGCAAAATCCTGAAACACTCCGCACCGCTCACCGGCAAGCTTACCGCTATTTTACCACTATTCCCCTCAAACCAGAATCTGAATGGAAAGATATCGAGGATATCAAGCCGGTGATCAGGGCGCACTACCATGCGTCTCAGGCAGAAGATTGGGAGGAAGCAGAGCGGGCAATTGCCTGGATGGATGAGTGCCTGCGCCGGTGGGGTTATGGAGACGATAAACACTCACTTCATTTATTATATCACTCTTCACAAGTTGCCGGCAATTTTGACAGTGAACTCAGGCAGATGCTTGGCGCTACTGAGGAATGATACGCCGATTGGGCTTTAGCCCAACTACAAAGATTGGGCTTTAGCCCAACTACTAACTTTGGGATCAAGCCCAACTACATACTTTTGGGCTTTAGCCCAACTACAAACTTTGGGCTTTAGCCCAACTACAAACTTTTGGGCTTTAGCCCAACTACAAACTTTGGGCTTTAGCCCAACTACTAACTTTTTTAAGGCAGAGTCTCTCAAGAGGCGTTCCCAGCCTCAGGCTGGGAACGAGAAACAGGTACAAGCAGCTGTTAAACTGACTGTTTTTCAACAACCTTTTTCTCATACAGCTTTCTGAGCTTGTGCAGTGCTGGCTTCTCGATTATAAATGTAATTGCCGCCGCCAAACATCCAGACAGCGCAATGGCGATTAAGATGCTTGCGTTAGGATTCACCCCATACTGGTAAAGCCATCTGATTGCCGCATAACCAATGTTCTGATGAACGAGATAAAGACTGTAAGAGATAGTCCCCAGAAAAATGAGCGGCTTCCAGTTAATAAACGCCAGGTATCCTCTTAGTGCCAGAATGAATAAGAGAGCGCAGCCCGCCACGAAAATTGTGGTTTCCCAGGTATTTTCCCAGGAATATGCAAACCTTTGGGCTGCCACGCAAGCCGCAATCAGAGCGGCTCGATAGGCGGAAAATCCATTATTTTTTATTTTGTATAACATCATCCCCGCTATAAATAGGTGAGCGTACTTAAATATAAAAAAGTCCCGGAGTTTAGTTTTTAGGAATTCGACCGCAGATAAACTAGCAGTGGAAACACCTAGAACCATTAAGTGATAGTGCCCGCCGAGATTCCCTAGATTGCTTCCATAGCTAACAGATGAAGGTTCTTCTAGGGAATAGCCCCAGCGAGCTATATAGGTTTTTACAGAATAAAATGACGCTACTACCAACCAGCCGGTGGCAACAGCATCAAGCCGCTTCAAAAGTCTCGTTTTATACAAAATTGCCATCAGGATATAGAAGCAAAGCTCAACTTGAAGAGTCCAGTAAACATCATCCACATTGGGCGCGTCGAAGAATCCCTGGAACATGGTAAGGTTTAGCAAGGCATTAGGAATGCTTACCTGCATGCCAGGAAGTCCGCCAATACTGACAGCAGTGAAAGTTAGAATAACAGCTGTCCAGTAAGCGGGATATAGACGAGAAAATCTCCCCCATATAAAGTCTAAAAGTCTTTGGGTTTTCTCTAACGTCATCAAGATAACAAAGCCGCTAATCATAAAGAACAGCTCGACTCCGTGACGCCCCCAGCCAAAATAAAAAAGCAGTTCTGGGGAATGCTTGTAGAGTGTGCTGTACTGACTTGTGTAATGGAACAAAACAACGCCTAGTGCAGCAATACCTCTAAAAACGTCAAGTTCAATAAACCTTTTTGAATGACTCATATCAGTGGCTGTTCTCTCAGGAGAAGTGGAAGGATGTTAATCGATCGGCAGCAAGCTACAGTCTAGCAGAAATATTTTCAGCTGACAAGCTCCTCAAGCGGTATAGAGTGTGGATTTTAACTCTCTTGAAGTCCCTTATATGAGGGAGCGCAGCCCCTGGCGCTGCGGCGGTTTGGGCGCGAGCATCTGAGAACGAGGCGCGAGCGCCTTCCCGGTTTCTTAAACCGGCGCAGGTTCGCTCATCCCAGTGTGCGCCCGTTCCGCACGAGAGCGGCTAAATTATACCATTACCGCCGCCTTTTTGCAACCCCCTAGCAAAAAATCTTAATATCCTTCATCATTAATAATAACCCTGAACCAGATTCTGCCTTAAACATGGAGTTGCCTGACAATGGTACTTATCCGCATTCTTAAATCCTGGGAACTTCCGGAGCGAGAAGTGACACCTAGTGACGTTTTTTTCAACCGGCGTCGCTTCCTGAAAACCCTGATAGGTGCCGGTATCGGTGCCACTATCATGCCGGCACTCACCGGCTGCCAGAACAAGTCCGAATCGGCAACCGATCCTTACACCGGCACCCTCAAACTCGACTCCATCAAGCGCAATCCCGCCTTCGCACAAGTTGACCGCCCCGTTACCGACCAATCTCTCGCATCCACATACAACAACTTCTACGAATTCGGCGGCACCAAATCCATTTGGAAAAACGCCCAAGCTTTGCCCACCGAAACCTGGAAACTCGAAGTAAAAGGACTCGTTAAAAACCCCCGCACTTATGACTTAGACGACCTGCAAAAAAAATTCCCCCTCGAAGAGCGCATTTACCGGTTCCGCTGCGTGGAAGCGTGGGCGATGGTGGTGCCTTGGATTGGATTCCCCATGAAACTGCTGCTCAAAGACGCAGAACCCACATCTGCAGCCAAATTTGTCCGCTTCACATCTTACTACAACCCCCAAATTACCCCCGGTCCAGGCTTCCATTTCGGCTCCTTGCCCTGGCCTTATACCGAAAGCCTGCGCACTGACGAAATGGCCAATGATCTGGCCTTTTTTGCCACCGGCATTTACGGCCACACCCTGCCAAAACAGCACGGTGCCCCCATCCGTATGGTCACACCCTGGAAGTACGGTTTCAAAGGAGCCAAATCCATCGTCCAAATCGAATTTCTCGACAAGCAGCCGGCCACTTTTTGGAACACTCTGGTGCCCAGCGAGTATGACTTCGAGGCCAATGTTAACCCCAGTAAGCCGCACCCGCGCTGGTCCCAGGCGACAGAACGCATGATTGGCAAAGGGCCGGCGATTGCCTGGGAAGTGCGCCCCACCCTGCCCTACAATGGCTATGGCGAATACGTCGCCAAGCTTTACAGCTAAGGCAGGGGCTTTGACCCAGCGGGACACAGACCCTCTGCAGGGCCACTCTCTGGGGCGGCTGGGATGGCTGGAGGCGAGGTGGAGGGGGCATTCGTTTGACAAATTACGCGCACTGTCACTTCCTCACCATTGCTTTTTTTGACAAACACTGCGCCGGTGTAGCTGGTGAGCCCGTCAGTCTTAGCTTGGGCGGTGACTGTCACGCTCTTGGCGCGGTCGCCTAGGGCTAAAATCTGGTAGCGATACTGATCTGTTTCTGGGGGGATGCCGATGCCGAGCTCCTCAAACTTTGTGGCAAATTTAGAATTTTCCACAT
This sequence comes from uncultured Oscillatoria sp., assembly GCA_964546515.1. Taxonomy (GTDB): domain Bacteria; phylum Cyanobacteriota; class Cyanobacteriia; order Cyanobacteriales; family Oscillatoriaceae; genus Oscillatoria. The sequence goes on along the minus strand of CAZJNL010000391.1, from coordinate 802 downwards.
AATAAGCCTGCTGCGCTCGCGTCATCACCTCAATCACCACTTCGCCTTCACTTTCTGGATACCGAGTTTTTTTCATCTCAACGAGTTGAGCGTTCTTCGGCAAAGTGGTGGCGTCGGAAATTTTCTCGAACAGCGTACCGCCCGCAGTAAATGCTGCCGGTCTGGACACTCCGGGATTAGTGCCTTCCAGTTGCAAGCGCATCTTGCCGTCGGCGGTGAACTCCACAATCGTCAAGACGGTTTCATCACTGTTAATTTTCACATCCAGGTGCATCGGCGCAGACGCGGGATTGATTTCATACCCCATCTCGACTGCGGGTGAGGGCTCCTCCGGTGACGGCAGCACGATAAATAGCTTGCCTTCGGGCGCAAAAATGAATGTTAGCAACCGCTGACCGGATGGGTCTTTTGCTTCCCACTGTCCCAGCAATTGCTTGACAGCGGGACTGGATGGGGCTGCCGGTTGGGATTGAGGGGTTGCCGGTGCGGCGGATGGCTGGGATTGAGGGGTTGCCGGTGCGGCGGATGGCTGCGCTAGGACGGGCGCACCCAGGCTGCCTAGCAGTCCCAAACAGAGGCTAGCTGCGATTAGAGGAAGGCGGTGGTGCCGGTGGAGGAGGCTTTTCTTCATAAGAACCCGGAAAGGCATTTTCTGGATTTTAGCTGAAACGCCGGCATCCCCGCCTCCAACCCGAGTGGGGCGAAATCGAGAAACCTGGTTTCTAGCCACGCAATCGAGAAACCAGGAAACTTTAAGAAACCTGGTTTCTGGCCACGCAAATACACCCGGGCGATTGAAATC
>CAZJNL010000390.1:0-5526 GCA_964546515.1 uncultured Oscillatoria sp. | reverse complement strand
CGGCCCTCACGTGATGAGCTTTCGGGGCGAGCAGATATCGATTAACATTACCAAGGTGTGGGTGATACCCGAAGGGTATGGCAGCCTGATCTGGTGTGAAGCCCAAGTGAGGAAGCCATCGACTACAGACTTTTCCAAAGTCCCCGTGGCCATTATAGACATCGGGCACCAGACCACAGATTGCTTGATGGTGGACAATTTCCGGTTCGCGCGGGCAGCTTCCAAGAGCGAATCCTTTGCCATGACCAAGTTCTACGAACAAGTGGCCGCCCAGATTGAGGGGGCTGACCCTCAATCCCTAACCCTGATCCAGGCTGTGAACCGGCCCAAGGGAGATCGGTTCTACCGTCCGAGAGGCGTTACCAAGCCCACCAATCTGGACGATATCCTGCCCAACCTGAAAGAAGCTTTTTCCCGCGAGATGTGCACCCGCGTCCTCGAGTGGCTGCCAGAGCGCGTTACTGATGTTATTCTTACAGGGGGGGGCGGTGAGTTTTTCTGGGACGACATGCAGCGCTTGCTCAAAGATGCCCGGATCAACGCCCACTTAGCCTCGCCGTGTCGGCCAGCCAATGCTCTGGGGCAGTACATGTATGGAGAGGCCCAGTTGGCGTCAGTGACGGTTCGCTCACCTAAGGCTTGAACTTAATGTTCCAGAGGTCAAACAAGACAAATAGATCGGTCACGTTCAACCTAGAGGTTGCTGACCAAACCTTGTTAGCGGTTATTGAAACCGAGTTGGCCAAACAGCCGCACAAGACTTTCAGTGACCTCTGCAAGGAAGCGCTCTGGCAATTTTTATATATCTCCGAATCTGTACGCCCCAGCCCCAAAACAGGGGAGGTGGAACAGCAAATTGCTGAACTGCAGAGTCAATTGGCTGACCTCGAACAGCAGCTAAAAGCCAAAGAATCTGACCAGTTGCAGGCCCCTGACAGCCAGCAACAGGCCCGCCTCGACCGCCAGATGGAACAGCATGTGGCGGGGCTGCAGCGCCAAATTGCCGCTCAGGAACAGCAGGTAATGGCCAAAGCATCTGAACAGTTGCAAGCCGTTACCAGCCAGCTGCAGCTCACCCTCTCGGGCCAGATGCAACAGCAAGTCGCTGAGCTGCACCGGCAAATTGCCGCTCAGGAACAGCGGGTAACGGCTAAAGCATCAGACCTGTTGCAGGCCGCTGCCAGCCAGCAACAGGCCACTCTCTCAGCCCAGATGGAACAGCAGCTGGCGGGGCTGCAGCGCCAAATTGCTGACCTGGAACAGCGCCTCATCGCCCGCTCCTCTGACCAGTTGCAGGCCGCTGCCAGCCAGCAGCAGGCCACTCTCAAGGCTCAGATGGAACAGCAGGTCGCGGGGCTGCAGCGCCAAATTGCTGAGCTGGAACAGCGGCTAACGGCTAGAGCCTCCGAGCAGTTGCAAGCCGCTGCCAGCCAGCAGGCCTCCCTCTCAGGCCTGATGGAACAGCAGGTCGCGGGGCTGCAGCGCCAAATTGCTGACCTGGAACAGCGGGTCACGGCCAAAGCCTCTGACCAGTTGCAGGCCCCTGCCGGCCAGTCCCCGGCCCCCCTCTCGGGCCAGATGGAACAGCAGGTCGCGGGGCTGCAGCGCCAAATTGCCGCCCTGGAACAGCGGGTCACGGCCAAGGAATCAGGCCAGTTCGAGATCCTCGATCGCTTGGTGCGCGAGATCAGCCAGCAGATGATGCAATTGGCTCTGCAAGTCGATCGCCGACCAGCCGCTGAGACTCCCTCACGGCCTCAACCCCAGCCGCAACCCGTGACTCCCGATCCTCCCCCACCAGTAGAAGTCGATCCCGAACTAGAGCGCCTCAAAGCCATAATCCCACTTGATGATTTCTAAGCCCAATCAGGGCGCTTGTGTCTGGCGTCAAGCGCTCGCTTTATTTGGCACAAGGGAATAGGGCCAACTATAGGGCGCGGATTCCGCGCCCTTAACCCCGATAAAGCTCTCTTGCTAAATTATCAGTGTTAGAACGAAATTTCTATCACTTTATCTCATGTCTAGTCCGGTTGATTAACCGCAATTAGGAACCAGGCGAGGGAGATTAGCAATGCCCGCGCTCGCGACCAATGCCCAGACTCAGAGTTCTGATGGGTCTTCAACCGAACTTTATAAGAAAAACACGCTCGTGCGAAAACGAGCATCTTTTAAGTGGGAGATGAACCGCGCGACTACCCTACTAAAGTAGGCGTCCCCTCACCCTAGAAAAATCTCTTACAAATCTTGTTGAAATCGCTCCAGACATGATATCTTGAATATAGCTCAGTACAAGACTTTAAAACTTCCCCCCGGACTGCGGGAAAGTCTGCGCCCAAACCGGCACCGACAGGCGCTCGCAAAAGGGAGATAAGAGTGTGCCTGCTAGGCCGCATTCTGCCTGGGAACCGGGAGCAATAAACCGATATCTTGGTGTCCACTCCCTAAACCAACCAAAGAATCTCCCTCTTTCAAAGAGGGAGAGTGTCAAATCACCGCACCTCAGTAATTTCCAGCGCATACGGGTGATACTTCTTTGGTTTGTAGGAACCAATCCAAATTTCGTAAGTACCTGCTCGCCACTGACCGGCAATGCCAGGATTTTTCCCCCTGCTCATCTGGTCATCACTGCACCAGCTGCCACCTGGTCCGCGCACGATTAAAGTAGTGTCTTGAGGGCTTTCAACCTGCAGGCTGAGGTAGTTAAAAAAAGCCGTCAGCCTCAGAACGTGGTCTGGCTGTTCGTCTGCGAAACCCACACAAGGGCCCGTGGCCGTTTCTTTGCGGCCCGCGATTTTCTCCGCCGCAACTTCTCCGCCACTGATGCCCCGAATCCTGATTGGATCTGGGTCAAACTTAGGGCTGACCCTCACGCTCTCAAATAAAGGCAGCTGCACCGGCTGCGCCTGGGTTGGGGCAGAGAGTGCGCTCCAGAATGCGCCCGCAGCAATGGCAACCGCCACAAGGGATGATTTGCCGCACACCTTTACCCATCTTGAGCCTGGATTTACTCCCCTTTTAGGCATTCGGATTGCTCTCAATTGCGCTTTGCAAAGGAAGGTCAACTGCTTTAAAGCCTAAAAGACGGCTCCAGTCCCAGTCGAGTTCCTATTTTGCCGGCCCGGCAAAGCCGGGCCCTACTTTTGCTTTTCAGTTGCAGCGGTTATCGGTTGGAGGTATTTTCACCGGCAATATAGTCCCTGAACCCTTTAACCTTCTCTGCTAACTCTAGGCGACTGGGCCCGCTGATTAAATAGCGGTAAACAAACCAGCCCGCGTAAACAACCCCAATCAACTCAAAAGTAGGCTTTACCAGCGGGATATCGTTAAGCACATCCAGCACAGTTAGCATCACCTTCACGGTAATCGCTGCCCCCACAATCAAACCCACCGAGACAATCGGCTTTTTGTAATTGCCAAAAAAGTCCGTCACATACTCCGGCAGATTTGACAAGACATCGAGAACTTTTTCTGCAGGCCCTTGCCACTGCTGCGCCGCCGACTCGGCAGACGGCTCGGAGTCGGCGACACCGGCACTCTTGGCTATTGCCACCGGCGCGCCGGCAGCCCCTTCTGATTGTGGTTTGTCTGGCACAGAAGTCTCACTCAAAACAGCACCCCCATCAACATTTACCTTTAACACCTTTTGCAAGCGGACTCGATCCAAAGAGCGCTGATGCAGCAGCAACCAAGATTGTATCAGGTCTGGCCCTGCAAGGGCGCCGGTCAGGGCTGCCCGCAGCAACCGCATCACCGCCCCTTTCTTGACATTTTGCTCTTTCGTCAGCTTTTTGATCAGCTCCCCGGCACTCGCCTCTGTCAGGGGCGCATCGCTGTCGAGGTGTGCCAAAATTGCCTCCAAGACAGCACTGGCTCCTGGTTGCTCCAACTCAGCCGCAGCTTCCGAGTCACAGCTCACCTCTGGCACAAAAAACACCCGGCTCATCTCTACCGCCTCTGACAACCGAGTCAGGCTGGGGCCAATTAAACCCGCCAGCGGCTCCAGCCAAGGGCGATCTGAAACCGGCTCGAATTCAAACCCCGCCTCAATCCAGTAGGGAATCAGCCTTTCCGCCAGCGTGCCGGCTGGCATTGCGTGCAGGTACTGACTGTTAATCCAGTTGAGCTTGTCCCAGTCAAACTTGGCACCCGCCAAGTTCACCCGCTCGAAGCTGAACTTCTGCGCCGCCTCTTCCAAAGTAAACAGCTCTTTGCCATCTGGCGACGACCAGCCCAACAAAGTCATATAATTGACCATCGCCTCCGGCGTGTAGCCCATCTGCTTAAATTCCGAGATAGAGGGAACCCCGTCTCGTTTCGACAGCTTTTGACCAGCTTGATTCAAAATCAGGGGCGTGTGGGCGAATGCCGGTATCTTTGCCCCAAAAGCTTCGTAGAGCAAAATCTGTTTTGGCGTGTTGGCGATGTGGTCTTCCCCTCGGATGACGTGGGTGATGCGCATGTCGATGTCATCCACCACCACTGCCAGATTGTACAGGGGCTGGCCTATCTCACTGCCGGTGCTGGCCCGAGCGATTACCATATCCCCGCCCAAGTCGCTGCCAAACCAGGTCACAGTGCCCCGCACCATGTCATTCCAGGAAATTTCCCACTCATCCTCAATCATGAAGCGAATTACCGAGCTGCGCCCTTCCGCTTCAAAAGCTTTCCGCTGCTTCTCTGTCAGATTGCGGTGGCGGTTGTCGTAGCGGGGAGCCTGTTTTTTGGCGAGCTGCTCCTCGCGCATTTGGGCCAGCTCGGCTTCGGTGCAGTAGCAGCGATAGGCTAGCCCTTTATCCAGCAGGGTTTGAATCATCTGCCGGTAGAAGTCGAGGCGAGCCGACTGGAAAATCGGCCCCGCGTCCCAGTTCAGACCCAGCCAGGTGAGCCCTTCCAGGATATTCTGGGTGTGCGACTCCCGCGAGCGCTCCTCATCCGTATCTTCTATGCGCAAGATAAACTGCCCGCCCTGGTTTCGGGCAAATAGCCAATTAAAGACAGCCGTTCTGGCTGTCCCGATGTGTAAGTTGCCCGTGGGGCTTGGGGCAAGACGAACTCTAACTGTCACAAAAGCCTCTCTCCAACGCTGCTTTTCAGTAGGTTGGCCTGCGCAGGGGCCGGTTTAGCAATACTCTCCGCTGTGCGGTCGATATCTCGGCAGAACCCGCCCCTGCGGATAAAATGGCCTTCCCACTTAACTCTAAACGCCAGACGCTCGCCAATCGCGTCTGGCACACTACTCATTAGAACGGGACTGACGGGGCTCGAACCCGCAACTTCCGCCGTGACAGGGCGGTGCTCTAACCAATTGAACTACAGTCCCTTGTTTCAGACATCTTCTATTGTGGCGGCAGTTTTTGAATTTGTCAACTATTTTTCGGAAAAATTTTTTTCGGCACCGGCAAGTCCGGGCACCCCCGCAAAATTCAGTATTTTTACTATTGACTTTTTGGCTTTTCTGAGCATTGGGCACAGTCTGATTGGTTATTTCCCTACCCCCTCACCCCCAAACCCCCACCCCCAAACCCC
>CAZJNL010000389.1:0-5533 GCA_964546515.1 uncultured Oscillatoria sp. | reverse complement strand
TCACTCTCAGTCGCCCTGTTTTGGGCCGCCTGTTCTAAGCGCTTGAGCTTGTCTGTGTCGGTGCAGGTTCCCACCCACTCCACAACAGCGCCACTCTCTGACAGCACCGGCTCAATGCGGGCGATCGCCCAGTGATAGGTGCCGTCTGCCATCCGCAGGCGCAATTCCATTTCCCAACCGGCTGGCTCACGGTGCTGCAGGCCCGCTCGCAACTGCTCCCGGTCTTCGGGATGGACTGATTTGAGAAAGCAAACGTCCAGCGATTCGGCTTCTGACGGCTGTAAGCCTGCGGTAGCACACTCGTACCACCGGCGGTTGAGATAGGTGACTTCCCCGGTGGCGCTGGCAGTCCACACTCTATGGGGCATGGCTTCCATCAGCCTGAGATGCCGGTCAACACTAGCCTCTAGCGCCTGCTTGAGGCTCTCGACTTGCGCTCTGAGTCTCTGTATTTCCTGGCTGGGGGAGCTTGCTCCCAGTGGCTGTTGGTGGCAAGTGTTATTCATAGCTATTTTTTAATCAACCCGGTCCTCACCCGGCTGCAGGCTTTGAGCACCTGTGCAGCGATCTTAATCTGTGCGGGCACTGGCGAAAACTAAGAATTATATCAAAACTGGCGATAAAATCCATCCTCTTGACAGGTGAGTTAGAAGGCCGGGCCCGCACCGGCAGGGGAATGTCCCTGCGACCGGCAATCTTTTGTTGAATCTGGTGGGAGAGCAGTACAATCAAGATAAGCCGCCCGTGTTAACCTCTGATGCCGCAAGGCGTTGATCACATCACAGCACAGCAGAGCACAGCAGAGTAGAGCAGCCTTTTGGCGTTGAACACCCGGGCGGCTGTTTTCTGTTCGACCGGCTACCTGTGGCAGCCCGGGAACCGTCGGGGAAACCGGCTTCAGGCTAGACTAAAGGAAGTGTCACAATAGAAATGTAACTGAATTGCTTTGCTCCTTACAGCTACCAATAGATGTATTTCAGCTCAGCAGCGGGAACCTTTTTGTAAACGACTTTTTTAAGACTTCAAACCAGGAAAATTTGGCCCAAATAAAATGAGTGAAATTCGCGTTGCTCTGATTGAAGACCACGACCTGACTCGGATCGGTATCCGCACGGCTTTGCAACAGCGTGAGGGCATCAAAGTTGTCGGCGACGCCGCCAATGCCACAGAAGGTCTGAAACTGCTGAAATCGACTAAACCAGACGTCGTACTCGTGGATATTGGCTTGCCCGATATGGACGGGATTGAACTGACTCAGCGGTTCAAGTCGTCCCTGACAGCCGGGTCAGAACCCCAGACAAAGGTGCTGATCTTGACGTTTCAGGACAATGAAGAAGCTGTTCTGGCTTCCTTTGCCGCCGGCGCGGACTCTTTCTGCATGAAGGATATCCGCTTCGAGCAGTTGCTGGAAGCGATCCGAGTCACCCATGAAGGTCACTCCTGGATCGACCCGGCAATCGCAGGCATCGTGCTGCGCCAAGCGCGGAACAAGCCGGTTTTCCCGACGCCCTCTGAGCCGGCTAAGCCCTCAACCGTTAGCATCCACGCTATTGACCCGGAACACAGCCAGCTGCTGGAAGCTTATCCACTCACTGAACGGGAGTTAGAAGTTTTGCAGCTGATCGTACAGGGGTACAGCAATGCGGCTATTGCCGAAAAGCTCTACATCACTGTCGGAACAGTCAAGACTCACGTCCGCAATATTTTGAACAAGCTGTCTGCTGATGACCGCACCCAAGCCGCTGTCATGGCTCTGCGCTCTGGATTGGTTGGGTGAGGCACTCTGTCTCAAGATATAGGATATTGGCAAGCGGAGCGTTTTGTCAATCTATCTTGGGGTAGATGACTGAAATAAAGACTCTTCTATAGAGTCAAAACACTGTAACCAAAAACACAAAGGAATGTTCCCATAAGAGCGTGTTTGTAAACAAAATCAGCTCCCCCAACCCCCCCTAAAAAAGGGTTGCTCTATCTTCCCCCCCTTTTTTTTGATCCCCCCCCGCCCCCCTTAAAAAGGGGGGAGCCAGAGTCAGAAATTTAGTTCACGGGGGGCAAGGGGGGGATCTACTCACAAGCCTTGACAGCGATGAATATGCACGTTATGAACAAGCTCTAACCAGTTGGGTGCGTTCCCTCCCAGGGAACGCACCCAAATCAACTATGTGCCAAAGTGGGATGCGAAAGGTCAAAATGCCGGTGGCGTCTGGCTATTTGCTGTTAGCTCTTAGCTGTTCTGCCGGTGGGCATAAATTGGGTTCGCAGTAAGCGCTTTAGGGAGCCAGCCCCACCGGGAAGCGCTTTAGCACTGACTGAACCTAAAAGTGCGTGCCCACCTGCGGGGCGGAAAGCTGAATGCTTAAGCCAAAGCTGGACTTAACATAATCCTTCTCAAGAAAGGTCTAGGTAGCTGAAAAGTTATCTAGACATTTTGGCTTGAGGCAGTGTTTTTTAGGAAGCGTTAATTGCGCCGATAATTTATGCCTGTAGAGCGATGTCTGGGAGCGGTTGAATGGGGAGAATAGAGGTGTGAAGGTCAAATCTCCAGAATCACAGAGGTTTTATGGCGGCTCTCATTGAATTCACGTTATTGGCTCCTTATAACAAAGGCGCTAGCTTGACCGGCTCGTTTTCCAACTGGAAAGAAATCCCGATGACAAAAGGGAAGGACGGTTATTTCCGAACCAAGGTAGAACTGGAGGATGGAGTATATGAATATAAATTCCGCGTCCAGTCCAAAAGCTGGTTCATCGAACTCGACCAGTGGGTGGAAATCATCGCTCCCTACGCGACAGACGTGGACGAGAGCAAAGGAGTCGGCACAGTCCGCATCAAAGATGGGCAAAAGATTGTCGATACATACGTCTGGAAGCACGACGAAAAACCGCTGCCTCCCGACCGCGAGTTAGTCATCTACGAAATGCACGTCGCTGACTTCTCTGGCGGCGAGGATGACCCCAACCCGCGCGGCAAATACAAGCACGTTGTTGAGAAGTTAGATTACCTCTGCGAACTGGGGATTAACACCATTGAGATGATGCCGTTGAAAGAATATCCGGGCGACTACAGCTGGGGTTATAACCCTCGCTATTTTTTCGCCACGGAAACCAGCTACGGCACCACGGAACAATTAAAGCACCTGATTGACGAGTGCCACGCCCGCGGCATTCGCGTCCTAATCGACGCGATTTACAACCACTCGGAAGCCTCTTGCCCGCTGACGCAGATTGACCACGATTACTGGTATTACCACTCTCCAAAAGACACGGTAAATAACTGGGGCCCAGAGTTTAATTACGAACACTACGACGAAAATCTAGGTATCAAACCGGCGTGGCAGTTTGTGGGCGAAACGGTGCGCTTCTGGATACAAGAATACCACATCGACGGCATTCGCTACGATTCGGCGCGGCAAATTGGCAACTTCGACTTCATGCGCTGGATTGTTGAGGAAGCCAAAAAGACAGCTGGGGTGAAGCCGTTCTACAATATTGCTGAATACATTCCCGACACGCCGGCCATCACCAATTTTGACGGGCCAATGGATGGCTGCTGGCACGACAGTTTCTGGCACACGATGATTCCGCACCTCGGCGGTGACACGTTTGATATGGAGCGCCTCAAGGATGTCATCGATGGCAAGCGACAAGGCTATATGGGCGCTACTAATATGATCAATTACCTGGGCAACCACGACCACAACCGTTTCTTTGCAGAGTTAGCCGATCGCAATATCTTTGGTGAAGGGGCTTTCAAGCGAGCTAAGCTGGGATCGGCTATACTGATGACAGCTGTCGGCGTGCCGATGATTTGGATGGGTGAAGAGTTTGGGGAGTACAAGCACAAAACTCTAGAGCCATCGAAAATTGACTGGACGCTGCTGGAGAATGACGAAAATCGCGGCTTGTTTGAATACTGCAAAGGCTTGATTCACCTGCGCAAAAACAATCCCGCCCTCTACACGGAAAATATTGAGTTTTTCCACGAAAATCCGGATTGCCGAGTTTTAGCCTATATCCGCTGGAACGAGGAGGGTTCTCGCGTGGTGGTTGTGGCGAATTTATCGGACAGCTATCTGGCAGGATACAGCGTTCCGCATTTCCCCTGTGCCGGCACCTGGCACGAGTGGACTTCTAATTACGATGTCGAATCCGGGGAGGATGACATCTTGATTGATTTGGCGGAGTGGGAAGCCAAAGTGTTTGTCTGGCAATAGACTTGTGGGGTGCGTTCCAGCGGGACGCACCCGGCATCACCCGCTCGTCGCGCTGGATATTTCTCAGGGGCGAGGTTGGCGTGTCCAGACGTGGAGGCGTGCGGTTTTTTTTGTCGATTAATTCGGCAAGAGTTGAACTTGAAATTTCCCAGCACTCCGCATTACAGCCGGCAGTTTCATCAAACAATGTGGGAGTCAGGCCAAAAAGATGAGTGGTTTTCCCTTCAACTGCCTCAAGACGCATTTTCTTCACCCGAATATATAACTTTCGGCAGGTGCCAGAGAAAGCCGAGCCGTTTATAGATAGAAGAGAGCGTTCAGGAGGCAGCAGCTATGAACGGTACAAAAACGGCTCTCAGAGATGAAGTTGAAAAACTTGCCGAGCGAGCTTTCCACCTCAAACTTATCTCTGGTTACGGCGACGGGCAAGAGTTGGACGAGTACCAGATTGTCTGGCAGGGCAAACCCAGGCATTTCTCACTTGAATACGCACGCTATTTATTGCGCCAAGTGCTGAAAAATCGCCCGGAATCGCCAGCCTTGCGCCAGCCTTGTTAGGAATCAGTGGCGGCGGGCGAGCGTGTGAAATCAGCCAAAAATAACAGAGGCTGTTCCGACAGGGTGTTGTGGGGTGGGGGCGGGTTTATTAATATCCTCGGCTTCCCAGAGACATTCCTAGTGAACCCGCCCCTACAGGGGTTTCGGGTGTGGTGGGGGCGGGTTTATTAATATCCTGTGCTTGCCCATACAGACATAATAAAGCCTGCGCGGGCTTTTGTGGAGAGGCGACGGGTTTTAAGCACTTTTTTGCTGCTGAGCCGGGGTACTTGGTACTAAGTCCCAGCCTTCGCTCCGCAGTTTCTGGTAGGTTGCCCAGCCTTTAGAGCCTCCTGGAATCCGGTAGTCTGGCACAGCATATTCTGGAAAAGCGGTATAAGGTCGCCACGGCTGGTTGGGTGCGGTTCGCAAGTGCAAAACCTTCTCCCCATCAGCTCCCATGACCGGCAGCCAGCACATTTGTTTCAGCATGTAAAACTCCTTAATATAAATCAAGCTAAATTCCTCTATACGGTTCAGCAAGTCTTACTTCAGGATTTTTGAGCCGCTGGACAATTTCGATTTTCAAAAAGTAATTTTCGTTACAATTGAAATCTCGCACCCTTGTCATCTAGAGGCAGCAGCCTCTTGTTTCTCGTTCCCAGGCACCCTGCGGGAAGTAGGGTGCCTGGGAACGAGGGGAAAGTGCTTTCTGTTACAAAACAATTGGGTTTGGAGTAATTAACTACAGATTTGAACCGATTCGGACTAGCTTAAAACACC
>CAZJNL010000388.1:0-5541 GCA_964546515.1 uncultured Oscillatoria sp. | reverse complement strand
GGCGCTGGGCACTGCGCACAGCGGACTGTTTTTCTTCCCCACGCTCCTCGCCCTGTGCCCTGTGCCCCATTTCCAGCGCGTCAATCGCATTGCTCAGCACATTCATAAACACCTGATTCAGCAAACCTGCATAACACTCCACCAAAGGCAATTTCCCATACTCCTTAATCACCTGAATCGCCGGACGCTCTGGCTTCCCCTTTAGCCGGTGCTGCAAAATCATCAGAGTGCTGTCAATACCCTCATGGATATCCACCGCCTTCTTCTCCGACTGGTCGATGCGCGAAAAATTGCGCAAAGACAGGACAATCTGGCGGATGCGGTCAGCCCCAACCTGCATCGAGGACAGCATCTTCGGCAAATCCTCAACAATAAAATCCAGCTCAATCTCCTCAATCCGCTCCACAATCTCAGCGTCCGGCTTCGGATATTTCTCCTCATACAGCTCCAGCAATTCCAGCAAATCGCTGGCGTATTGGTTGACGTGAATCAGATTGCCGGTGATAAAATTAACCGGGTTATTAATCTCATGAGCCACCCCGGCAACCAGCTCACCCAGGGCGGACATCTTCTCGCTCTGAATCAGCTGGGTTTGCATCTGCTGCATTTCAGTGAGCGCCCGCGCCAGCTGTTGCGCTTGCGCCGCCGACCGTACAGCTGCTTCTTTGCTTTGTTCGTAAAGCTCCGCTTGATGAATCGCAATCGCAGCTTGCGCCGCCAGCTGTTGCAGGAACTCCAGCTCAGCCGTTTTCCAGACTCGCGGCGACCGGCACTCGTGAGCGATCAGCAACCCCCACAGCTGAGACTCTATCCGCACCGGCACAGTCAGGCTGGCTTGAATCTCAAGACTCTCCAAAAACTCCCGGTGACAGGGACTCAGATCCTCCGCAGCCACATTATTAATCGCCCGCATCCTTTCCAGATAGTAAAAACGGAAATACTCATCCGGAAAGCACTGCCCCTCAGATTGCACCCCCAAAACTGAGCGCCAGTTGCCCCTGACTTCTTCAACCGTCACCTCCCCGGAGCCATCTGCAGCTATCTGGTAAATCACCACCCGGTCTGCATTCAGCAAGGCGCGGACTTCTCGCACAATGGAAAGCAGAATCGTTTTTAAATCCAGCGTGCTGCGGATTTGGTCGGTGATTTGTTTGACCGCCCTGGTAAACTCTAAAGACTGTTGCAGCTGGGCGGTGCGCTCCTGAACTTGACGCTCCAGGTTAGCATTGAGCGCTTGCACTTCTTGGTAGAGCAAATACTGCTGAATCGCCATCGAGAACTGGTAGCCAATGGCTCTAGCCAGCTCAATCTCCTCACGAGTCCACTCGCGGGACTGCCCTTTTTTTAGCTCTCGCCACCCTTGAAAGGATTGCCTCGGCCTCTGCTGGAGCGCACTGGTGTCAAATTCTCCCGCCCACAAGGTTTCCGTTTCAATTTCAGAGCGAAACACACTCAGAAAGCCGAGAAACTGCTGGCGGTAGTGCAGGGGCACCACCAGCAGCCCCCGAATCCGAGTCGGCTGGAATGCCGAGTCCAGGCGAGACGCCCCGACTACGGGCGCTTCCTTATATATATCTGCAATTGCCCAAACGCCGCCGCTTCCGAACAGGGCGGTTTCTGGATGAGCCGGCGGAAAACCGGCTCCCAACCATTGCTGCCACAGGGGATGTTCTTCCAGCTCGCCCTCTCCCCAGGGATCCGGTTGATCCCCACAGGTGAACAGCTCGCAGTTGGGGTGCGCCATCGCGCCACGCCAGATGTAGAGTCTGCCACCTGCTCCTTGAAAGGCGGCTGTTGTTGCTTCCAAAGCGGCTTGCAGTTGAATGGTTGCCGAGGCGTGCAGCAGGGTGGCGACTCGGTTAATCGTGGCTTCTCGCGCTTGCTGGGCCCGGGCGTCGGTGAGCATAGTCGAGTGCGCCAGCGCCACCGACACCTGATCCACTACTTTCTGCAGCAGCTGCAAATCTTGATCAAAAATGAATTGGGGTTCTGAGTGGTGGGACACCAACAGCCCCCACAGCTGGTTTCCGTGCAGCACCGGCACCACCACGGAAGACTGCACCCCCATTGCTTTCAGGTATGCCGCATGGCAGGAGTCCACTGGGCGGTAGCGGATATCTGCCGTCGGTAAGGGGTTTCCTGTCTCGGCATCGCGCAGGGGACTCAGACCGATCTGCTGCGAGTTAACATCCACTATCGTGCGGGCCCGCGCTCTGACATACAGCTCTCGCGCCTGCAGGGGAATGTCATCGGCTGGGAAATGCAGCCCTAACATAGAGGGCAGTCTATGGTTATTCACCGACTCAGCAATCACTTCTCCACTGCCATCGGCATCAAACCTGTAGACCATCACCCGATCCGTCTTTAAGAACGAGCGCACTTCTCCCACCGTCGCCGCCAAAATCTCCTGCAACTCCAGAAACTGGCGTATCCGGTTGGTCATCCGGTGCAGCAAAACTTCCTGGTTCAGTATCTGCTGTGGGGTCTGCGTATTATCTGCCAGATTCATTCCCTTGTTTCCAAAAAGTTTAAATTATTCTGTAATTAGCCTCTAGTGTAATTTTAAAAGCAGACAGAGCATTCGTAAAAATCACGGCTCTCGCTTCTAGCAGCGGACACCCCAATCTGTAAGACCGGCCCCTTTCTTAATATAACTTCACAAAACCCTCCCCGAACACCCGCGTGCCTCGCCGGCCTCGGGTGGTGGGGCGGAGGGCGCTCGATTGGAGATCGCCGACCTACTTGTGTGCCAGACGCTGCCGAATCTCTTCGCGCACACTCATGAGAATGCGACCGAGATGATTTTGGCCCGTTTTATCAGCACCGCAGCCCCAGTAATAATCGGTGGCGGAGTTTTCCACAATCAGCTCAGAGCCTGTGGCCAGCAGCGGAGCTTGGATGTCTTTGTGAGTGAGAAATTTGGTGAACACCGCCTCTCGCATGATATAATATTTAGCCTCGTGCCAGTCCGGGCGCAGCCTGCGCTTGGGGTCCCGCCCCAGCGCCGCCGCTTCCACCGGCGTCGCGGCGGCATAAATCAGAGAGATAACCCCTTCCTCCGAGGTGCCGGCAAATTTTTGCGCCTGATAGTAGTGCTCCACCGTTGGCCAGTCTTTCCCCTGTAGGTGAATCCCGTGGGGAGAGAAGTTGGAAAAGCAGCCGTAGGGCTCGTCCACCTTGTAAAAGTAAACTGTCACCTTAAATCCGTTAGATTAGTAAATATTAAATCCCTACTTTTAGCTGAACCCCTATCAGCTAAAAGATTGTACCAGTTTTCCTGCAGTTTAAAATCTAAAATCTAAAATCTAAAATCGACATGTCTGCGGGCTCGTTTGAGACAACCAACTTTGGCTGGCAGCTGCAACAGCTGCAGCAACAGGCGGCAGAGTGGCTGGAACTGCAATTTTCCCAATTTAACCTGCCCGAAGTATCATGGCCATCCCGGTCGATTGACTGGAGCTGGCTGCCGTGGGTATCCTGGGCCCTATTCTGGATAACCCTCGGCTTGCTCCTGAGTTGGCTGGGTTTGCGGCTGTTGCGGCTGTGGCCCCTGGTAGGGAGCGCTTTCCCCTCCCTGCTGGGGAATTCAGCTGTGGCAAGGGCAACTCGCCCTGAGGCCCAATTAACACCGGCAGCTTGGCAGCAGCGAGCCAGTGAATTTCAGCGCCTTGGCAACTACCGGGAAGCCTGCCGCTCACTGTACATGGCCATGTTGCAGCGATTGCACGACACCGGCACAGCCTTTAACCAACCCAGCCGCACCGATGGGGAATACCGGCAGTTGCTCGGCAGCGAACACTCCGGGCCCTGTGAAATTCTGCTCTTCACCCACGAGCGGCTGTGCTTTGGCACATCCGTTGCCACCCCGGAAGATTTCCGTCGCTGCCAGCAAGCTTACCTGCAGATTTCCCTGGAGGCGAACTTCAAATAATTTACGTTTGTACAATTTATAATCCAGCCGTTTATTATTATAAAGTAATCAAGCGTAAAATGTATGAACATTTCCAAACGCCGGCTGTGGGGGGTGGGGGGAATCGCCATTGCCGCGATCGTGTTGCTCACCTTGCTGGTTGCGCCCAGCAAGACCCTCGTGAGTCGGGGTTCCACCTACAGCCGCTCTCCCGACGGGTATGGCGCTTGGTACGCTTACATGCAGGAGCGGGGTGTGCCGGTTGAGCGCTGGCAGCAACCTTTTGAGGATTTGCCCGGAGTCATTTCTCGTTCCGGGCCCGAAACTGGCAACGAGAGCAACGAGAAAATTGCACTGTTGCGAGTCAACAGCCAGCTGAGTCAGGAACGGATTGACTCCCAAGAGAAAGACTGGGTAAAAAAAGGCAACACCCTGGTAATTTTGGGAGCTTGGGAGCCGGTGAGTGCGGCTGAGTTCAGCACGGTGCTCGATTCCCCCGCAGGCGACGTTAAGATTGAAACCCGACGCCGGCGAAAAGAAAGCCCATTTAGCCAACCGGCAAAAACCACTCTCCTGGGCGATTCCTTCGGCGCTACAGTTTGGGAAGAGAAAATCGGCAAGGGACGGGTCATTTGGGCCACCACGCCCCATTTAGCCGCCAACGCCTATCAAGACGAGCCTGGGAACTATGAATTTCTGGCACAACTGGTCACTCAAAATAAAAACAAAGTGTGGGTGGATGAATATATCCACGGCTACAGGAACCGGCAGGATAGTGATGGCAAAGAAACCCCCGGCAGCTGGATAGAATATTTGGCCAAAACCCCCTTGCTGGCAACTTTTTTGCAGGCGAGTGTCTTGCTTTTAGCCGCACTCTGGGCTGGAAACCGGCGCTTCGGGCAGCCTCAACCCTTAGAGGTGCCGGTGACGGACAACAGCTTTGCCTATATTCAAGCCCTTGCCGGCGTCTTGGAAAAAGCGGAAAGCCGGGAATTTGTTCTCGAAGTTGTCGGCAAAGAACAACAGCTGCAGCTGCAAAAAGCCTTGGGACTCGGGCCGGTGCTGCTGGAACCGCAGGCGCTGGCCGATGCCTGGGCCAGGGAAACCGGACGACCGGCAGCTCAATTGCTAGAATTGCTGCAACTGCAGTCGCACAAGCGCCGAATCAGTGAGCGAGACTTGCTAACCTGGTTGAGAAAATGGCAATTGGGGATTAGCCGGGATTAGGGGATTTGGGGATTAAGAGTTTTTTATCCCCTAATCCCCTAATCCCGGCTTCTATTCCCCATTCCCCTGACAACTGATAGATAATAAGTAATTAATGAGCGAAACTAACGCTGTATTTACGAGACTTAGCCAAACCCTCAACGAGATTGTTGTCGGGCAATCGGCGCTGGTGCAGCAGCTGCTTGTGGCGCTGCTTGCCGGCGGGCATGTGATTTTGGAGGGTGTACCGGGCACCGGCAAGACGCTTTTGGCGCAGGTGCTGGCGCGACTGGTGCAAGCGGATTTCCGGCGAATTCAGCTGACGCCGGATATAATGCCTGCGGATATTTTGGGAACGAATGTTTTTGATATGAATACCCGCAGCTTTAGCCTGAAAAAGGGGCCGGTGTTCACGGAAATATTGC
>CAZJNL010000387.1:0-5548 GCA_964546515.1 uncultured Oscillatoria sp. | reverse complement strand
AGCCCCCCTTTTTAAGGGGGGTTGGGGGGATCTAGATTTTCTTTATAAATGACCGTTTAGGAGTTAGGTAAACCACCTAACACCTAACACCTAACCCCTCACCCCTCACCCCTGACACCGCGCTCTGCAGCGGATTTCTTGCGAGAACGCAACTCTTGACTGACCTCAACAAACTCATCCCGCCGCAGGTAGGGATAGTCACTCACCCAGACGTTTTGACTGGGAATATAAATATCTGAGACTTTGGCAATGCGGCTCAAGTTGGGTTCATTGGACATCACCAGCATCTGAGCCAGCTGACCGGGAGCGATGCTGGAGTGTTCTTTGCGCAGGGGGACTTGCAGCTCGGTAGAAAACCCCGTGCGGTCGCCGACTGCCAGATTCAGCCGCCGCTCTCGGTTCTCGACGATCACCAGCTGTCCTTTAGCGTTGACGGTTTCCTCTTGACCAACCACTTCATCTGTGATATATACATCCAAGACCCGTCCTTGCCAAAATCCGCAATAGAGATAGCGCCGGCACTTAGCGTTGCGCGAACTGGCCGCAGCCACCGGCCCCCAAAGCCAGTACAGACCGGCGGCGATTCCCACTATCAGCTCCAATTGCCCCCCGCCTCTGTCTCCTAACGCCAGTCCCAGCAGAAAAATAAGCAGCACGCTGACCACAGAAATCAACAGCCGCTTTAAAAAATCTGAGAACTTGCCCGAGCAGTAGGCGTATTGAGCGCCGGTGGCAACGGCGGGAATCAGTCTTTCAAATGTTTTGCGAGTTAAGGGGATCAGCATAGGTACACATTGAGGCGCTTACCGCCCGCTCCTATAAGTTTTTTTTATCTGGCCCTCCGACTGCGGGCGCGATTAAAGCTACAATAACGGGCTGGATATCCAATTGTTTTGGAGGTTTTATGAATTACCACGACGACGATGAACTTTTGGAAGTAGAATGGGAAATGGACGAGTGCACAGCATTTAGCAGCGTCATAGTGTTCGCCATGAACGCGGACGAGGAAATATCCGAGGAGGAGGCGCTGGAGGCTTTTATCACCCTCAATGGCATGAACCTCTTTCAGGATTATTCCGATGAGGACATGGCAGCAATCTTCGAGGATGTCTCAGAATTGCTCGAAGAGCAAAGTGTCGAGGAGCTATTTAGCTCCGTTACAGAAGTTCTCTCACCTGAAATGCGGGAAACAGCTTTTGCTGTAGCCACTGATATTATTTTGGCAGATGGCCTTCTCACCCCAGCAGAAAAGGATTATTTGAGCGATATCGCTCAAAAACTGGAGCTTCCAAAGCAGACTGCTCAAACCATAATGGACGTTATGGTGATTAAGAACCGAGGCTAGAGTTCCTTAATGTCCGGTTAATTACTTTTCATAGTATAATGTGGGTGTTAATGGCTGGCGGCAACAAAAGCGAGCGTGAAAAAGCTTGCCAATGGGTGCCGCCGGGCGAAAGGCAACGCCATAGAGAAAAGTATTCAACCGGACTGCAGTTCCGTATCAAAGGATCTTTTCCAAACCGTAAACCAGAGATTTCAGCGGTCGGACTTTGCGAATGGCCAGCAGGACGCCGGGCATATAGCAAGACCGGTCTGTGGTGTCGTGGCGCAGGGTGTAGACTTGACCTAATGCGCCGAAGATTACCTCTTGGTGGGCAATCAAACCGGGGAGGCGGATGCTGTGAATGCGAATGCCCTCGCCTGCAAAACAGCCTCTGGCACCGGCAAGTTTTTCAGTTTCCTCAACCTGTGGCGGGTTGTAGGTTTTGCCCATTTCGGCAAGCATCTGGGCGGTTTGAATGGCGGTGCCGCTGGGGGCGTCGGCTTTTTGGTTGTGGTGCAGTTCAATAATCTCCACAAAGTCAAAATATTTAGACGCCGCAACAGCAGCTTGCTGCAGCAGCACCATCCCGATGGAAAAATTGGGCACAATCAGGCAGCCGGTGCTGGCTTTGTCAGCAAACTCAGCCAAATCTTGGATCTGTTCCGGGCTCATGCCGGTAGTGCCCACAACGGGGCGGATGCCATAGGCAATGGCAGAGCGGACATTATCGTAAACCGATTTGGGGTGGGTGAAATCCACCATCACCCCCAGCTCTTTTTGCTGACCGGCAAACGCCAGCATCGACTCCAACTCACCGGTAATCGGAACTTCCAGCACCCCGCAACCGGCCAGCTCGCCCGCATCTTGGCCGAAGTATTGGGGATCGCGGTCGATCGCCCCGATCAGGGTCATGTCCGGGGCTTGCGCCACCGCCTTGACGACCTCGCGGCCCATTTTGCCGGCGGCACCGTTAACAACAACAGGGATAGGATTAGGGCTGGTCATGAATCTGGTAAAAAAGTGTCAAAGTACCCAACAAGCAAATTTTAGACTGGCTTTGAGAAATCACAGCAGTGCGCGGGTGCCGGACGCGGGGAAAAGCCGGCGCAAATATGCTGTTATGCTGCGTGCAGCACTAGCTTCTGTGTCAGATTTTGTGAACATTCGTTCTGCCTTGTCAACCGCCACCGGCCTGCGCATGTTTGGCCGCCCCCTCACCCTCGCCAGCGTTACCGTCACCGCCTTGCTGCTTCTGGTGCGGCAGCTGGGCGGACTCCTGCCTCTGGAACTAGCCGCTTATGACTGGATGGTGCTAATGCGCCCGCCACATGGCCCCGATCCCCGCCTGCTCGTGGTGCAAATCACCGAAGCCGACATCCGGGCCCAAAAGAAATGGCCACTCACAGATGAGGTCTTGGCTGAGGTCTTGGCAAAATTATCCTCGTTCAATCCCCAAGTTATCGGCTTGGATTTGTATCGCGATCTGCCCCAAGATCCCGGAGGTGCCGAACTGGCAAAGCAACTGAAAAACTCCAATGTCATTGCTATTACCCATATCGGCGACGGAGCGACCGACGG
This sequence comes from uncultured Oscillatoria sp., assembly GCA_964546515.1. Lineage (GTDB taxonomy): Bacteria > Cyanobacteriota > Cyanobacteriia > Cyanobacteriales > Oscillatoriaceae > Oscillatoria. The sequence goes on along the minus strand of CAZJNL010000387.1, from coordinate 2,646 downwards.
CGTGCCCTCGAACGCCGCTGTGCCGGCGGAGCGCGTCGGGTTTAACGACGTGGTGCTTGACCCAGATGGGGCGATTCGCCGCAATTTGATGTTTGCCTCCTTTGAGACAAAAGACGCTCAGACAAAAGTTCTCCACTCATTTTCCCTGCGGCTAGCCGAAACCTATCTGAAAAATATCGGGCTGTTGCCGAAAAACAGCGACAGCAATCCTGACCTGATTTTGTGGGGAAAAGCCCGGTTTTTGCCCTTAGAGGCCAATTCTGGCGGGTATGCCGGCATGGACGCCCAAGGATACCAGATTCTGCTCAACTACCGCTGTGGCTCCAATGTGGCGCGAACTGTCACCCTCAGTCAGGTTTTGAACGGCGAACTCAACCCGGACTGGGTGAAAGACAAGATCGTGCTCGTGGGCACTACCGCCCCCAGTCTCAAAGACCTGTACTTGACTCCCTACAGCGGGGGCGATCAAGAAATACGCAAAATGCCCGGGGTTTTGATTCACGCTGAGATGGTGAGCCAAATTCTCGATGCCGTCACCGGCTCGCGCCCCCTGTTTTGGTTTTGGCCAGAATGGCTCGAAGCCCTCTGGATTGGGGGATGGGCGTTCGCCGGCGGCGTGCTGGTGCTGCTGGTGCGGCATCCCCTGCAGCTGGGGATCGGCGCGGGTGCCGGTGTGGCGGTGTTATTTGGCACCGGCACGAGCTTGTTTGTTCTGGGGGGGTGGGTGCCGGTGGTGCCGCCGGCTTTGGCATTTGTGGCCGGCGGTGCCGGTGTGCGCTGGGGCAAATTCCGCCATGACGCCTTTCACGACTCCCTGACCGGCTTGCCAAACCGGGCCAAGTTCGGGAAGCTCCTAGCCGCGCAACAGGTTCGCCCCAGCAGAGGGAACGAGGATTTGTGTGCGGTGCTGTTTCTGGATTTGGACAGCTTCAGCGCGGTGAGCGGCTCTCTGGGAGACAAACGCGGCGACGAGCTGCTGGTGGCGATTGCAGAGCGTCTGCACGACTGCGTGCGGGGTGCCGGTATTCTGGCGCGGGTTGGGGGGGATGAGTTCGCTCTCTTCGTGAGGGATATTAATGATGCTAGCGCGGCGATCGGTGTTGTCGAGCGGCTGCGCGGGGAGCTGGAGCGCCCTTTTCTCCAAAGCGGACTGGAAGTGTTTATTACCGCCAGCACCGGCATTGCTGTGGGGAAGAGCGCTGACGCCCCAGACTTGCTGCGCAACGCCCAAACGGCCATGTATCGAGCCCGGGGGATGGGGCGCGGGCGCTATCAGGTGTTCGAGGCGGCGATGCAGGGCGATGGGGCGAAGCGCTTGCTGCTGGAGGCTGACCTGCGGCGGGCAATTGAGCGCCAAGAGTTTGTGGTTTTTTACCAGCCTTTTGTGTCTTTGTCAAGTGGAAAAATTGTCGGTTTTGAGGCGCTGGTGCGCTGGAAGCACCCGCAACGGGGTATGGTTTTCCCGGGGGAGTTTATCCCGGTGGCGGAAGAAACGGGACTGATTGTGCCGCTTGGAGCGTGGGTGATGCGCGAAGCTTGCCGGCAGATGCGTCAGTGGCTGGATAAATTTTATCCTAAAGCAGGAGAAATCGGTGCAGAATGTCACTCCCACCAAGCGCTGATCGTTAGCGTCAATCTTTCAGGAAAACAGTTCGCTCACGCAGGTTTGATTGCGGAAATTGAACAAACGCTGCAACAGACGGGTTTGGATGCCAGCTGTTTGAAGTTGGAGATTACGGAAAGTGTGGTGATGGATGATATTGAATCGGCGCTGGCTATGCTGTCGCAGCTGAAAGCGCTGAATGTTCAGCTGGGGATTGATGATTTCGGCACCGGCTATTCTTCTTTGAGTTATTTGCACCGATTTCCCACCAATACTTTGAAGGTTGACCGCTCTTTTGTCAGCCGGCTGGAGGAGGGAAGCGAATATGTGGAGATTGTGCGGGCGATTGTGACGCTCGCTCACAATTTGGGCATGGATGTGATTGCAGAAGGCGTGGAAACCGCCCAGCAGGTGGCTGTGCTGCGAGAGCTCGGCTGCGAATACGCTCAGGGCTATTTCTTCGCCAAGCCGGTGCCGGCTGAGGCTGCAGAGGCAATGCTTGCGTCCAAACCTTTTGAATTTTGAAGGAGTAACGTGCGTGATAGCGGCTATCACGCACCCTACTTGTGATATGTATCACACTTATATCGTGAGTATATTCACTTGGGCGATAGATTGAAATCACTGTTTCCAGCCTGAAGTATGTATACATTAAAAGAGCGGGACACAGGAGACGTGTATTGCCTAGCCTCAGCAGGGGAGCTGCCATTTCAGTTAATTTTATCTAAGCAGTGTACAGATGGAGAGAAAAATGATAGGCATGCCCAAAACTGGAAACTTTACAGATCCTTTCTCTTGTAGAGACGCGATTTATCGCGTCTCCCTATCCCGGTGACGCCCGCAGATAAAAAAATGTACCGTTCCCCTCTAAAAAACGCTATATGACCAAGCCTTACCGATTTTTCCAACTAACTGCGCAACTGCTCGCTTACGTCTACTCAGCACTGATTGTCGGCTATCTGATTCTCAGACTGATATTTTGGGACAGTCTGTGGCCGGTTGCTTTTGCCGGGGATTTTGTCCCTTGGATTTTATTGCCAATC
>CAZJNL010000386.1:0-5551 GCA_964546515.1 uncultured Oscillatoria sp. | reverse complement strand
AAGCCGTTGTGTATGCAAATATCGAAGTAGACCGCTGCGGGAACTGCAAAGGGATTTGGTTTGATTCCCTGGAGGCTCAGACGCTCAAGAAAATTGAGGGTTCTGAGAGTTTGGATATTGGGGATACCAAAATTGGCAGTAAGTACAATGAAATGGGGGATGTCAACTGTCCGAAATGTCACACTAAAATGACTAAAATGGTTGACCTCAACCAGCCTCACATTTGGTATGAAAAATGCCCGGTTTGCTATGGGATATGGTTTGATGCCGGTGAGTTTAAGGATTATAAGGAGGAGGACATAACGGACATCTTTAAGGACATTTTTAGCAAAGAGAGACGCTGAGAAGTGCGGGGGTTTAATGGATAGCTCTAGCTTTGAGTTGATTGGCTGATGCGGGAATCAGATTGTCTGCGCCCTTTACAGCGCCGGTCAAGTCATATAGCGTTTTTCAGATCAGTGCGGTACATTTTTCTTTCTATCCGCACGCATCCGGGACTCTGAGACGCGATAAATCGCGTCTCTACAAGAGAAAGGACTGTAAACTGTCCCGTTTAGGACAGGCATCCATTTTTCTCCCCATCTGTACCATCACAAATTGAAAACTGCTAGATCAGAAACCGGGTTTCTTGGGATGGGAGAAGAGAAAGTATGGCCTGATAGCCCAAATAAACCCGGTTTCTTACCGCTTCAGTAGGGTTCCCCGCTGGGGGAACGCACCCTACTTTTGTCGAGGAAAATTATGCCTTAGGTTGGTTGCCATGACAAAAGGAATTGGTATACACTGATCGGTGTACTGTCGGAGTGCAAACCCGTGCTGGACGAACAAGCGAAAAAGACCTTACTGCGCAAGATTCCCCACGGAATCTATATCTGTGGCGTTAAGGATGGGGAGGATATTAACGGCTTCACGGCAAGCTGGATAATGCAGGCTTCGTTTAAGCCGCCTTTGGTTGTAAATTGTGTTAAGCAGGATAGTAGATCCCACGCGATGATCAAGGCGAGTGGCGTTTTTGCTCTCAGCTTCTTGGACGCGGGACAAAAGGAGCTGGCCAAGAAATTCTTTCAGCCGCAGCGCTGGGTGGGGGATAAGTTCGGGGATGTGCAATTCTATCGGGGAGCTCAAACCGGCTGTCCCATTATCTCGGACTCCCTGGGCTATGTGGAGTGCAAAGTGGTGGGCTCGGTTGAGCATGGCGATCACACGGTCTATGTGGGTGAGGTGATTGCTGCCGGTGTCCACCGGGAGGGCGATCCCCTGTTGCTGGAAAGCACCGGCTGGAATTACGGCGGCTGAGCGGGCGTCGCTGGTGGCTAGTGGCTGGCAAAATTTAGGATTGAGAAACCGGTTTTCTTTGCCACAATCAACAGTTGTTTCGCACTTTATTCCCAGAGAAACCCGGTTTCTGTACAATAGAGAAACCGGGTTTATTGTACACTCTCTAGGATTAACCTATGCCTCTGATCAAAGTTCAAACCTCTGTCTCCGCTCCTGAGAAATCTGCTGTAGAGGGGCTGCTGAAAAGCCTTTCGGCTAAGTTAGCCAAGCATCTGGGCAAGCCGGAGTCCTATGTGATGACGGCTTTTGATCCGGGGGTGGCGATGACTTTTGCCGGCACCACTGAGCCGGTGTGCTATGTCGAAATTAAGAGTATTGGCAGCATGAGTGCGGCGCAAACGAAGGCAATGAGTCAGGATTTTTGTCAGCAAATTAAGGAGGCGCTGGGGGTGGATCCCAATCGCGTCTATATCGAATTTGCGGATGCCAAGGGTTCGATGTGGGGCTGGAATGGGTCAACTTTCTGAGCAGTAGGGTGCGTTATTAACGCTATCATGCAATGAGCAGTAGGGATTGTTATTAACGCTACGCAATGACGCCGTGAGGTTTCAGCTATTTCTCTTGGTTTGGTAAACTAGAATAGGCCGGTCAATTCCTTTGAAACGGTGCTCTCCCATAGGCTGAAAGCCTTGCGGCGTTTGCAGCAACTGATAGGTTACTTCGCTCACCACACACTCACCGGGGGGACAGATTCCTTCCATGCGGGAAGCGAGATTAACCGTGGCACCCAAGACGGTATAGTCCACCCGCTGAGAGCTGCCGACATCTCCAATTACGGCTTTGCCGCTGTTGATGGCAATCCGCAATTGCAGGGGTTCGCGCAAGGCGTGATTGGCGTTGAGTCTTTGGAGCCGGTCGAGCATTCCTTTGGCGGCTGCTACGGCGCGTTCGGCGTGATCCGGCTGCGATTCAGGAGCGCCAAAAAATGCCATGATGCAGTCTCCGATAAATTTATCGAGCGTGCCGCCTTGGGCAAAAACTTCGTGGAGCATTTCCTCGAATAAATCATTGAGCAATTTGGCAATCTGGGAGGGAGTGAGCCGTTCGGAAAGGGCGGTAAAGCCAACGATATCGGCAAACAGGATGCTGATTTCGCCTTCTACAGGAGGTAGGCGACCGTTTTCTAAGGCTCCTGCGGCGATTAGCTGCTGCACAACGCTTGGAGAGTGATAGCGCTCTAGCTTGTGGCGGATGGTTTCTTCGTTTCTGAGTTTGCGCGACAGCAGCCAGCGCTGCACGCTGGAAGCGACAAGGTTGGCTAAGGCGGAAAAAAAGCTTAAATCTTCTTCGGCTTTCTGGGCGGAATCGCTGCTGTAAAGTTGGGCGTCGGCATAAAGTACGCCGACCACTTTATTTTCATCCCACAGAGGGACAGCCATAGCGCTGTGAATGCCTTTGAATAAAATGCTCTCTTCGCCATCAAACCGATCGTCTGTCTGGGCGTCAGCTGTTTGGATTGCCACTTTTTCAGAGAAGACTTTTTGGCAGATGCTGCGGCTAATCCAACTTCCATCAGCGGCGAGATTCTTCTGTTGAGAGGGATCTCTGGCGGCGGCGTTGAGCAGTTCAAGTTTGTCTGTCCCGCTGACGTCGATTAACAAGGCCAGGCGGTCTATACAGTTGAGTTCGCGGAAAACGACTTTCTGGACTTGGGAGAAAATCGCTTCTATCGATTCAGCAGAGTTCAGACCTTTAGCGATATCTACGAGGTCTTTGAGGCGGGCAATTGTTTTTTCCTGGTTGCTCCCCCCATCCCCCTGTTCGTCAGCCCGTATCCACTGCTGTTGCAGCTCTTTGGCATTGCGGAGGATGGTCATTTCCGGAATGCGGGCAGTTATTTGCGGTGGGGTCTTGGTTTGAAAACTACTGGGCCAAGCCGTCTGGGTTTCTGGACGGTCGCCGAAAATAACACTCAGGCAAATATTCCCCAGCTGCACTACGTCGCCGTGATTCACTTTTTGAGGAAAGGTGACAAGGCGATCGTTGAGTAGCGTACCGTTTTTGCTGCCCAGATCCTCAACCGTCCACTCTCCCGCAGCTGTTTTCACAAAACGAGCGTGACACCGGGAAATCGCCGCCGATTCCAATCGTAAATCGCATTCCGGCAATCGCCCTATCTTAAATTCATCCCGCTCCACCGTAACCGTTATTTCTGTCTTTCCCTCAATTTGCAGGCGCAGCTTGAGCTCTGCCATTACTCCCAAACCTCCTTAAACCTTGGCACGAACAAGATGTGCGAGAACGACTGGAGCGAGCGAAGGGTAAAATTTTCCCCCCGCTTTTGCTGTAGCGTTCTGTCAGCGATGACTGAGACTATATTAACCTTGACAAAAATCCTTGAGTTGGTGGTAAGCAATATTTAGATTTGCTGCAACTCTAAGGAAAATGCACCCTGTCCCCTCGCCTTTTGACAATCACTCTACCGTTGACGCGCTGTTCGCTCCTTGTCTCTTTAATAGCACAGATGAGCTAAATTCGGCACCCCGCCGCTACCGGCAATCGCTGTTGGGTGCAATCCACTAGGGTATTCTAGGGGATTCACCGGCTGCCAACCCACACTTCTGCTATCCTGCTATCTCAGCAAATCTGCCAAAGCATCTGGAACGCCCTGGCTGTGATAGTACGGCTTAACGCTCCGAGCGCAGAGGGATATTTTGAGGGTGTTTTTTATCTTAGACTGTTTATAATTTTCTGGCAATAGCCAATTTTAGGACAGGCGGGACGCCTGTCCTACGCCTTTGAGACGGACAGGCGGGATGCCTGCGCCTTTGAGGGGGACAGGCGGGATGCCTGTCCTGCGCCTTTGAGGGGGACAGGCGGGACGCCTGTCCTACGCCCGAACGCAGCCCTCTGAACGCGGAACGTGCTTTAATTCACGGCTGTATTGTATACCATAGGGGGAAATTTTTGGCAAAATTTAATAGTTTTTTAACCCGATGTCTGATTAATTAACCTGACTCGTCTGAGAGAGCTTGACATGATCCTGAAACCCCAGTTATTTGCCCGACTTCTGATATGGTTTATTAATGAACCCGCCCCTAGGTACAATAGGATGCAGCTTTGTAATCCTTGGCGGGTGAGTGAGATAATATAAGAGGTTAGGTAGCAGGTCTAACTATGAACTTTCTCTATGGACTGCCGGCAGCGCTGATAGGTGCGGCGGCGACAGTTGCGCTGGTGCAGCCTCAAATTGTTGTGGCGCTAGAGCCATCGGAGGTGGCCGCTAAAGCTAAAGCGATTACGGTGCGCATTGACGGGCCAGAAACCGGATCTGGGGTGATTTTTGAGCGCAATGGCAACACTTACTCTGTGCTAACCAACCGGCACGTTATCTATACAGAGGGGGATTACCAAATCACTGCTCCCGATCGCAAGAAATATATCGTTCCCTACAGCCAAGTCAGATATCTGGCAGATGTGGATGTGGGGGTGTTGCAGTTTACCAGCGACGAAAGCTACCCGATTGCGCAATTGGGTAATTCTGCGGAACTGGCGGTGGGAAAGGCGGTTTATGTGGCCGGTTGGGCTGACCCTATACCCGGTATTCCTGAACCCACCTATCAGTTCTTGGTTGCTGGTATTACCAGTATTGCGCAAAAGGCAGAAAAAGGTTATGCTATAGTTCACGACAATCCGGCGACTCCGGGGATTTCCGGCGGGCCGCTGCTGGACGCCAACGCTCGCGTGGTGGGGATTAATGGGCGTTTCACTTCGGCGGCGAATACGGGAAAAGTGTCTGGCTTGGGGATTCCGGTACAAACTTTTTTGGGGGATAAAAATAATTGGGTGCTGCCCAGCAATATTGTGCCGGTGGAGGATTTTGTCAGCCAGGGGCAGCAATTGGCTAAGGCGGGCAAGTACCGGGAAGCTGTTGCTGAGTACAGCAAAGCTTTGGAGAGCAATCCGAATAATTTTGAGGCTTTTTACCGGCGGGCTGAGGCAAACTGCCAGATGGAGAATTACCAAGCTGCGATTGGGGATTTTAGCCAGGTGCTGCGGCTGAATCCCAACAGTGCGGCTGTTTACTTCTACCGGGGTGTTGTCCGCGCCCAACTGAAAGACTATCAGTCAGCGATCTCGGATTATAATGAAGCGATTCGCCTCAATCCTAATGATGCCGGTGCCTACAACAGCCGGGGGATCGCTCGCTCGGATTTGAAAGACTATCAAGCGGCGATATCCGATTACAAGGAAGCGATTCGCCTCAATCCCA
>CAZJNL010000385.1:0-5552 GCA_964546515.1 uncultured Oscillatoria sp. | reverse complement strand
GGCGCCAAGCAGCGGTTTGTAGTTCCGATCAACCTGGAGATGTGGCTGGCCGCCCACAGCGAAACCCTCGCCAACGCCCTGTACTGGTTCATCTTGCTGCTGTTTCTGGCACCCGTTCTGGACACCTTGGGACTTCAGCAGGCGCTCGAACCGATTCAGAACCTGCTCAATCAAATTCTCGCCGCCCTACCCAAGATTCTCAAAGCGGCGATCATTGGCGGCACCGGCTGGTTGCTGGCGCAAGTCGTGCGCCGGCTGGTTACCAACCTGCTAGCAGCCACCGGCACCGACCGGCTCGGAGCGCAGGTGGGCGTCAGCCAGACTGCCGGCGGACAGTCCCTGTCCTGGATTGGCGGCACAATTGTTTACATTCTGATATTAATCCCCACCGCCATCGCCGCCCTCAACGCCCTGGAAGTTGAAGCCATCTCCGCGCCGGCAGTTGTCATGCTGACGCAGATGCTCAACGCCATCCCGCAAATTTTTACCGCAGGGCTGATTCTGACAGTCGCTTACTTTATCGGGCGCTTTGTGGCGGATCTGGCAACCAATATTCTCACCGGCATTGGTTTCAACAACATCTTCTACTGGCTGGGATTGCAATCAACACCGGCTCCTACCCGCCAGCCGGTCGCCCCGCCGCCGCTTGCGGACGAAGACGCCACCGTCATTCAGCCCCCAGCAGTGCCGGCGCGGACGCCTTCAGAAATTGTCGGGATTGTGGTGCAAGTCGGCATCCTGCTGCTCGCCACAGTAGCCGCCATCAACATTTTAAACATCGAGGCGCTGACAGCAATTGTCTCCGGCTTAGTGGTGATCGCTGGGCGGGTTCTGACTGGGTTAGTGGTTTTTGCCCTCGGCTTGTACTTTGCTAACCTCGCCTTCAACCTGATTTCCTCCTCCGGCTCTCGCCAAGCGCGGATACTGGGCCAGGCGGCTCGCATTGCCATCATCGCCCTCGTGTCTGCAATGGCTCTCGAACAGATGGGGATTGCCGGTGACATCGTGAATTTAGCCTTTGGGCTGCTGTTCGGCGCGATTGCCGTAGCCATTGCCATCTCTTTTGGCTTGGGCGGTCGGGATCTCGCCGCCGACCAGATCCGGGAGTGGCTGGCTTCCTTTAAGGAACGGGAGTAACGGCTTCCCGGGAGAGTGGGAGAATTTTGCGTGCCCTGGAATTGCCCAGTCGTGCTAAGTTTCTCCCCTTTCCTCCCGATATCGTGCGCACCGGCAATTGTTGCTGTGGGGTTTAAGGGCGGGTTGATTAATATCCAAAGCTGCCGGTAGAGATGTCGAGTCAACCTGCCCCTACAATTACAGATAATCGCCAGCAAACGGACACGATATCATTGCTCAATGCCGAGCATTGCCCATATCTCCTAAAAAGCTTACCCAGCAGAAGTAGGGTGCGTTCCTTCAAAGTAACCCACCCTACTTGCTGCCAGCTATTTCTGCTGACGTGCAATTTGCCTTTACACGAAGTGAAAGCTAAGTATCCCTCGCTTTGGAAATACTTGCAGATGGGAGTAGAACTGGGAATTAGCGACCGCTACCTCTGCAAGCATCTCTTAGAAGGTACTTGCAGGAAAAGCGATCGCCTTCCCCATTCCTGTGTGCTTATATGGAGCGTCAAGAGCCCAGCAGGGGCAGACCCTTCCGATTTATCCTGAATCACTCAAAGGTAACGGCTACCAACGTCTACCTGATGTTGTATCCCAAACCCGCTCTGGCTAAAACACTTGCAGATAAGCCAGAATCGTCCAAAGCGGTGTGGCAGGATCTCTATCAGATTTCTGATCAAACGCTGATGAACGAGGGTCGAGTTTATGGGGGTGGACTGCATAAACTAGAGCCGAAGGAACTGGGCAATGCTCTAGCTTGCGAAGATTCTTGAGGTTTTCCCCAAAAGGAGCGTGCCTGAGTTATACGGTTGTTATGCCGCGCAACTTGCCGAGACAAATTGCCTAATCATTTACTTTTTCACTAAAACTTTCCAAGAAGGCAATCGCGGTCTTATAGAAAACATTTCCCTCGACATAGTGTTTGGCTACTTCAAAAAGCGCTGCTTTGCCTCCTTTGACCCAACGCTCACTTTTGAGGAGTTGTGTGCGAATAGTATTAAGTTCACCAGCTTTATCAAGTTTTGTGAACTCAGCTTTAATAATGGTTTCAGCTTGGGCTTCGGTGGCGTTAGGGTGGTTTTTTTGGATGTCTTCAAGAAGAATTTTAGTGAGGGTGCTAAGGCTAGATAAGATTTCTGCCATCTCTATCAAAGCTTCAGCAGAAGTTGACTTCGATACTGATTGCTGTTCTTCCTTAATATCTTCCTTAAGAATACCAATGACCCTGCCACCATTCTGAACTTCTTCGATGATTTGGTTCTGCTCAGTTTTGATGCTATACTTGCTTGCGTCAGCCATCGTCTTGACTCCTTGTCTGCGATATTTACGGAATGCTCAGGTTCCCAATAATATTCCCATTGTTGGTCTCAACAATCTGGACAAATCCAGCTGAAATAACAAATTTTACATGACTTGATTGACCCTCCTTTGCCAAGGATTTATTATAGATATTGGCCAGGGTATTGTATATCTCACGCACTTCATTTTCAAGACCGTCATAATTCTTCAAGGAATTCAGCAAATTTGCAATAATATGTTTCTCTAAGCCCCGAACAGTCATTACATTTGAATCATGCCCTGGATCTACAACCTCGCCAAGATCAGAGACTTTGAGTGGTTGAATACTAACAAAGGACATCAACCTTAGCCTTAAGTTGTATACCCCTCTTACACTTTTATTTTCGGGTTGATATTCCTCTTTCAATCCCCAATAATGTTTTCGTTTATAGTGGGCTGAATATGGGATATTAATTTCCATCTCTGTCTCACTCAAAACAGAGATGAAGGCCATACCTGTAGCTCCTCGTTGAACATAAAACCGATTTCCTTGCCTGTTCCTCAACCATCCATGAACACTCGTATTATCCTCCTCATACTCAAACGACTTATGGTTAACTTCACTTTCAATTATTTGAATCAGTTTTTTCATGGGTGTGGGCAGTCTAACTAAGACAAAATTAGCTTCTTTGTCGGAAAAACCACAGCGGTCATTTCAGCCAAGTTAATAGGGTTTCCCCACAAAGAACTTGTCAACTACGCTACCACAGATAACCGACCAGTATAACTCTTAATTATAACGCGGTTGAAGAGGGGAAGACTAGATAGAATCGGGTTCGGCGCGGTCAAATATCGCAGAGAAAACACATCAACTTGGCCTATTTATCCTGGGGTTTCTTGACCAAGTACGCCAATTTGCTCGTTTTAAGCACTTAAGCTTGAACCAAGTAGTTGGATATCGCCGTCGTGGCGTCGTTCCAGAACGGCAAGAAGTTTTTTGCGCTTGAAATTGAGTCCTTACCCAAGTTCTCTGACGACTTCCGCAGTGGGGTAACGAGAGACAAGAAACTCAACCTGTCTTTCAAGCTCAGGTTTTTGAGCGTGTGAGCTAACCTGTCCTTAGAGAAGTATGGTTCTGGCGACCTCTCCAGAATTGACAGCTGAATCGATGTCGAACCGTCTTTGTCCTGACGGGGTGCGGTACGCTTTGATTTTGCCTTGCGCTCTAGATCCATAGATAGTTTTGATTCAGACTCCCAATCGCTGGGAAGCGATTTTTGGAGATACATAATTAGCCATTTCCTCGGTAGCAACGCTTCAATCACTAAGATAGCATAACTGTCGAATAAGTTCCAAGAATGTCTAAGAAAATGCGCTGCTAGTTAAAGCTGCCCCAAACTCCCCCTTACTCCTTTTAACCTTTCCCGCAGTTCCTCCCGGATGCGGCTGAGAATCGAAGTCTCATCCAGAGTCGCCAGAATCCGGCTGACCACGGCTTTCGGGCCATCCGCACCCCAGGACGCGCCATTGGCCAGGTAGGCTTTGGTGACTTGGCCAATGCCGTAAGAGGAGACACCGGCCACACCGGCTTGGGTGATGGCCACGGACAGGTACGGTGCCAGCGCCGCCCCGCCGGTTGCCGGTGTGGCCAGCCCCAGCAGCCCTTTCAGCGAGGACAGCCCCAAATTTGCCAGCAGTTCGCTGGCGCTGATACCCCCCATCGTCAGGGCGATTTTTTGCAGCAGCCCCACCGCTCCCTGCTGGCTCATCTCTATACCATAAAGTTTCGAGAGTGTCAATATCATCGCCACGTCAATTGCGGCGCTGCTGAGAATGTCGAGAACGGTGACGGGGTTGAGGGCGATGGCGAAAGCTTTAGTGAGCGCGGCATTCCAGATAATCCGGTTAGCACCGGCATCCCGGATGGCCATTTTCCGCCCCACCAGTTGCTCGTTCACCTCACCGGCATACAGCAGGGTGTTAATCGCTACCAGAGACTTGCCCTCTCTGTCCAAAATTTCCACAATTTTCAGCTTTAAATCCTCCACTTGCGGCTTCCCCCGGCTGAGCTGGACGCCGCGGCTGCCGTCGGGACGACGCACGGCTGTGGCCACCACCGGCATCGCAGCGGCCATAACAATTTCATCGGGGGAGAGCAGCTCCCGCACCCGCTCGTCGCGGATTTTCTGATAAATGGCCATGCGGTCGGCATCGGGATACTGGTCAATCTTGTTGAACACCAGCAGCATGGGTTTGCCGACTTCCCGCAACTGGGAGAGGGCTTCGTATTCCACCTTGGTGATGTCGCCGGCAATCACAAACAAAATCAGGTCTGCCCGGGAAGCCACCTCACGGGCCAAGGCTTCCCGCGTCTGGCCATCCACTTCGTCGATGCCCGGGGTGTCAATCAGCTCCAGTTGAGACAGCCGGTAGGAAATTGGGGAATTGAGCTCGTCACCGGCAGTTGGAGATTCCCGCTCTCCCGCTTTAGACGCGATAAATCGCGTCTCTGCAAGAGGCGTTCGATCTTCCCTGTCGAGCACCCACTGACGGGTTTGCGCCGTGCGGGTGACACCGTGCAGCGGGCCGGTTTCAAACACCGGCACCCCCAGCAGAGCGTTGAGTACCGAAGATTTGCCCCGCCCCACCATGCCAAACACAGCAATCTGCACGCAATCGCGCTCTAACTTGTCCAGCATAGCGGACAGTCCGCCAATTTCCTCTTCCAGACCGGCTCGCTCTTCCGGGGTGAGATCCAGGGAAGCCACCAAATCGCGCAGGGCGTCTTTTGCCAGCTTGTAGTTCAGTTCCGCCTGAATGTCTGTAAAGCTGAAAATGGCGCTGTCCAGCTCCTGGGCCAGGTCGGGAGCCGGCGCGTTCTGACGCTGGGGGTTGGGATCGAATTCTGAGTCAGGCCAAACAGATGACAACGCGCTTACCTCCGACAGTCGGTAGGGTTGGGCTTAAGCTTTTTCGGCTTTTTCGGCATCCACCTTCGATCCTATTCATTTTCCACGCCTTTTTGCTCAAACAGGCCCAGCAGCTGCAGCACCTTCAAAAAAAAATAACTTCCAAGCCTCGGCGGACTCAAGCCGAGCGCCAAGTCCGCCTTGGCTAACTCTTAGAAAAATTCTGGCTCCTCTTTACTCGAAC
>CAZJNL010000384.1:0-5554 GCA_964546515.1 uncultured Oscillatoria sp. | reverse complement strand
GAGAAAAAGTAATGGGGGCAATTGACCGGAGATGATATAAGAGGGGTGCGGCGGGAGCTTTTGTGGGGTGTTACCCTTTATGGATTCGTCAGCAGCATCATGGTATTGGGGGTGAGTGGGGTGCGTTCCCTCTCGCCTCGGACTGCTGATAGGGTGCTCTCAAGGCGGAACGCACCCTACTTCTGGGCATTGGGGGTGGGATGATAAAGAACAAATAAGGAATGAGCAGTGTCACGGAGGTTGGTTGATATAATCGCCTCTCGTTCAGACTGAAGGCTTTAGGAAAGAATATGGCAGATTGGCAGGAAATTTCAGGTGGTGTGACAGCGCCGAGAGGGTATCGGGCGGCTGGGATTGTGGCGGGGCTGAAGCCTTCGGGGCTTCCGGATTTGGCGCTGATCGTCTCAGAGGTGGATGCGATCGCAGCGGGTGTGTTCACCACCTTGCAAGTGCGGGCGGCGTGTGTGGATTACTGCCGGCAGCGTCTGGAAGCGAAAGCTAGCGCCCGCGCTATCTTGTGCAATGCCGGTCAAGCTAACGCCGCTACCGGCGCACAGGGTTGGGCGGATGCGCTGGAATCGGCGCAGTTGCTGGGGGAAGCGCTGAATATTCCCCCGGAATCGGTGCTGCTGGCGTCTACCGGCGTGATTGGGCACCGGATTAAGATGGAGGCGCTGCGGGCGGGGATTCCCCGACTGGTGGCGGAGGCTTCGGAAACGGGGGGCGATGCGGCGGCTAAGGCGATCTGCACGACAGATTTGGTGACGAAATCGATTGCGCTGGAAACGCAGTTTGGCGATCGCCCGGTGCGCATCGGCGGGATGTGCAAGGGTTCGGGGATGATTCACCCCAATATGGCGACGATGCTGGCTTTTGTTACTTGCGATGCGGCGGTTTCCCCCCATTTGTGGCACGATATGCTGCGGCGGGCGGCTGACAGGAGTTTCAACCAAGTGACGGTGGATGGGGATACGAGTACGAATGACTCGCTGATTGGTTTGGCGAATGGGCAGTCGCGCACGCCGGCTATTACGGAAATGGGTGCGGAGGCAGAAAAGTTGGAGGCGATGCTGACTGCGGTTTGCCAGCATTTGGCGAAGGCGATAGCGCGAGATGGGGAAGGGGCGACGTGTTTGCTTGAGGTGCGGGTTGCCGGTGCTAAGGATGATGCTGCTGCGCGTCAAGTGGCGCGGACGATTGCCGGTTCGTCTCTGCTGAAGTCGGCGATTTTTGGGCGCGATCCCAACTGGGGGCGGATTGCGGCGGCTGCAGGGCGTGCCGGTGTGCTCTTCGATCAGGAAAACCTGCGGATTCAGCTGGGGGATTTCTTGCTGATGGAGAATGGGCAACCTCTGCAGTTTGACCGCCCTGCGGCGAGTGAGTATATGAAGAAGGCGGCGGCGGGGGCTTATCTCAAGGAGGATACGGTGTTGATTTCGGTGAGTCTGGGCAATGGTGCCGGCTCCGGTGCCGCTTGGGGCTGCGACCTCAGCTATGACTATGTGAAAATTAACGCTGAGTATACGACTTGACGGGTTGAACCGCCATAGACGCCAAGACGCCAAGGGAAGAATGGTAGGGCCGGCTTTGCTGGCCCTATTTTGGTTGTTCGGGCCACGCTGGCTAGAATTTATGGGGGTAATAAATTATATAAGAGTAAAAAAATTTATGGGGGTAATAAGTTAGGGGCGCGAGAAGGGCGTCACAGGGGGAGTCTTCCCCAGGACGCACGCAAATGCAACCTCTGGGGAATTGCCGGCACGCGCTCGTTTTGTGAGATTATTGAGTCAATAAATTCCTGTTTCAGCAATGTCTTTCAGGCTCTCGCCGGGCGGGGCAAGAAAAAAGTTCCTCACCCCCTTGACGGAATGCAAAGACCTTCCTTAAAATGGGAGAAGACACGAAAAGAGCGCCGCAACAGCTCCTAGGCTGGGGCAGCGCTCAAGTCCAAATTCATATAAGTAAGGAGAACTGTAGCATGAAAAGGAAAGATCGACAACAAGCTATTCAGCTAGATTTGTTTGCCACGCAGGTTGCGCCCACCGGCACAAGAGCCCCCTCAGCGCCGCAAAGCTTGCCGGCGCAATCCCCGCACAAGCCCAGCAGTGAGCCGGTTCAGCTGGATTTGCTCGCCACGCAGGTTGCGCCCACCGGCACAAGAGCCCCCTCAGCGCCGCAAAGCTTGCCGGCGCAATCCCCGCACAAGCCCAGCAGTGAGCCGGTTCAGCTGGATTTGCTCACACCGCAGGTTGCGCCCACCGGCACAAGAGCCCCCTCAGCTCGGCGCAGCAAGCGGGCGCAATCCCCGCACAAGCCCTGTAGTGAGCAGGTTCAGCTGGATTTGTTCGCCCCCCAGGTTGCGCCCACCGGCACCAAAGCCCCAACAGTAGAGTTAGATTTGGCGGCGGTTTCCCTGGAGAATTCTGTCGCCACATCAGCGCAGTTGGATATGCCGGTGGAAGCACAAGAGAACTCAGACGCCATAGCGGCGAAGTTGCATGCGCCGGTGGAAGGACAAGCGAACTCAGACGCAGGAAGTGGGCAGTTAGATGTGCCGGTGGAAGCGGTTGCCAGTTGTTCCGCCGGCGCAGCGCAGTTGGATGTGCCGGTGGAAGCAGAAGCTCGTTTAGATGCCGGCGCGGCGCAGTCAGATGTGCCGGTGGAAGCGGTTGCCAGTTGTTTTGCCGGCGCGGCGCAGTTGGAGGTGCCGGTGGAAGCGGTTGCCAGTTGTTCCGCCGGCGCGGCGCAGTCAGATGTGCCGGTGGAAGCGGTTGCCAGTTGTTCCGCCGGCGCGGCGCAGTTGGAGGTGCCGGTGGAAGCGGTTGCAGGTTCAGACGCCGGCGCGGCGCAGTTGGAGGTGCCGGTGGAAGCAGAAGCTCGTTCAGATGCCGGCGCGGCGCAGTTAGATGTGCCGGTGGAAGCGGAAACGATCACAAAAGCCCAAGCAGTGAAGTCTGTCAGTAAAAAGCAATCCCGTAAAAAGCAATCCCGTAAAAAGCAATCCCCAGATAAACCGGCTGTTTCCCCACAGGCGCAGCAGTCTCCAGAAGAGATTGTAGTTCCCTATACCGGCATTGCAAGCAAGAGCCAGCAATCGCCAGACTTGCCGGTGGTTAAGTGCCACATCCGCATTGAGAAGATTGGCGTCACCAAGCGGGGGAATACGCCTTATATAGTGTATCACACGCAATACAAAAAGTGCTGCACTTTTCTGTCTCGGGAATATTTTTGGCAGTCATTGCTCAACCTGTTTGGGATTAAGCAGCAGCGTTTTGACAGTGTGACGGGGTTTGCGGTAAGTGAGCTCAGTGTTGGGTTGCTGGAGGGAGAGAAGCGACACTCGATTGCCGGTGATGAGTTGCGGGCTTTTCTGGCGCGGCAAAATCAAATGGCGCTGGATGGGTTGCAAGTGAGATTGGAAGAGAAGAAGGTGTCTGTTTGGAATCCCGCTAGCCGGCAGGTTCGTGTGGTGACTTCTCAGGGATGCAATTGCGAGGATGCGATGTACAGCAAGCAGATTTGCAAGCATCAGATTGCCGCCCAGTGGCATTTGCAGAAGTTGGGGTGGGGTTTGCTGGAGAAGTATTTGGAGCTGGATTACAGTTCGATGCCCACAGAGCAATTGATGGTGCTGGGGGATGAATGTATGGCGGATTTGGGTTTTTAGTATATAGCAAAGTAGGGTGCGTTCCGCCGGTGCGGCACATCGCCTAGACGCCTCACTGACAATGCGGAACGCACCTGAGAGTGCGGTAGGTGGGGGGCGGGTTTAGTACAATCCTGCGCTGAGTCTCAAAGATTTCGGGTGAACCCGCCCCTACAGCAGGCGAAGGGCGGATTTAGCACAATATGGTGCGTTCCGCCAATAGCGCACATCCTCTAGACGCCGCAATGTCAGTGCGGAACGCACCCTACAGCTAATGTGTGCGGCACCGGCAGCTCTGTGGCATAATCAGTCCCAAGCGTTGCGGAGTGGTGAGGGATGGTTTGGGCAACAGGGCACAGCTTGCAGGGCGGGCGGTACGTCATCGAACAAGTTTTGGGACAAGGTGGCTTCGGGATTACCTATAAAGCGCAGCACCAGCTTCTCGAACAGCCGGTTGTGATTAAAACGCCCAATGAGAGTTTGAGAAATGACCCAGAATATGATAAGTATGTGAGGCGATTCATCGAGGAAGGGCGGCGAATGGAAAAGCTGTCTGAAAAGCAGCATCCTAATATTGTGCGCGTCAGGGATTTGTTTGAAGAGGGCGGCACATACTGTCTGGTGATGGATTTTGTGTTAGGGGAAAGTTTGTTTAATCTGGTGCAGCGGCGCGGAGCGTTACCAGAATGGGAAGCGGTAGATTATGTGCGACAAATTGGGGAAGCCCTAACGGTGGTGCACGAGGCGAGGCTTGTGCATCGGGACGCTCACCCTGGTAATAAATATTATGGTGCGGAGTGATGGGAAGGCGGTTTTGATTGATTTTGGCATTGCTGGGGAAATTTTTCCTGCAACTGTCAGTTCAAAGTCTTTTGACAATACAGTTTTTGCCCCTGACGAGCAGATGCAGGGCGTTCGAGAGCCGGCGGTAAATATTTACTGTCTGGTTGCTTCTCTTTATTATGCCATAACGGGTCAACGTCCGGCATCTTCTTTAGACCGCAAGTGGAAAAAAGTGCGATTAGTTCCGCCGAAGCAACTGGCTGGGGGTATCGGGGATGAGCTGAATCGGGCGATTCTCAAGGGGATGGAGTTGGAAGCGGGGAAACGCCCCCAGTCGATGCGGGAATGGTTGAAGTTGTTGGAATCGGCGAATCGCACTCAGCCGGTGTCCCCACTGCGAGGAAGAAATAAGCCGGTTGTCAAACAGCTGCTAAGCTTAACAGCATTATTGTTAAGTTACGCAGTTTGTGGCTTCTTCTCAGCACCTTATTTTTGGGCTTTGGCTTTGGCTTTGGCTTGGGCTTTGGCTTGGACTTGGGCTTGTGCTGGGGCTTGGGCTGGGGCTTTGGATTCGCGTTCGGCTTTGGTTCAGGCTTTGGCTTATGCTTGGGTTATGACTTTGGTTTTGCCTTTGTATTTTCGTCTGGTTTTGGTTTCTGCTTTGGTTTTGGTTTTTGGTTTTGCTTCGATTTTGGTTTCGGGTTTCGCTTTTGCCTGCTTAATGCAGTCCTTCAGCATGCAGTCCTTCAGCCGATTTCACACCTTTCTGATTGTGACTGGAACCTCTTGGTTAGGACTGGGGTTGGGGTGGTTGGTGTATCAGATATTTCCGGTATTTCAGTTAGTAAAGTAGGGTGCGTTCCGCCGGTACGACACATCGCCCATACGCCGCAATGTCAGTGCGGAACGCACCTGAGAGCACTGCAGGCGGGGGGCGGGTTTAGCACAATCCGGCGCTGTGTCTCAGGGATTTCGGGTGAACCCGCCCCTACAGAAGGCAGGGGGCGGATTTAACACTACTTCTCTGAAGTCCGCGAAGGCGGACTTCGTTTGTATAGCCGCGATTTCAAGAAGCTGTTGGCGAATTGATAGGGGGTTTTATCCTACGTCTTCTTTTGTAGGTAG